>CAJUGG010000033.1 GCA_910585995.1 uncultured Lachnospiraceae bacterium | reverse complement strand
CAAACTGCACAGACTGTCCGCTCCAATCTACACAGCACGATTTGTCCATACCCACTGCCTGCCTCCCCATCTGGCCCTGGGTTGTGAAAGGGAGGGAGGATTTTGCTATACTTTTTGGGGGAGTTGGGGTATACTTAGGGGAGGGAGTTGGGGCTTGGGAGGGGGGAAAACTTTAATAGGAGGATGTAGTAATATGGATATATTGGGATTGTTGGAGGAGCTTAGGATGAGGGCCTGGGGGGATGAGAAGCTTCGCAGGGAGATTTTGCGGACGAGGGATGAGAAGAATCCGGTGGATGCGTTTTGCAGGAAGTGTCAGGAGTTGGGGTATGAGATCTATGTGATGGATTTGATCCAGGCGGGGGAGGAGTTTTATGGGAATATGAGGAGAAGCACCAATGGAGGCGGGGAAAATTCGCCGATGTTGGAGGGGGAGGATGATTTTTATGAGTTGTTTATGTCTAGTCTGGAGGCGTTATGAATCGGGAGTGGTTAGAGGAGAGGATTGCGAAGTATCCGATCTGTGAATATGCTTTTATTGATCCGAAGGAGTTGTCATTTTTGGAAGAGGTCCGGTATATCTGCAGGACGGAGTGCCCGCAGTATGGCAAGTCTTGGTCTTGTCCGCCGGCGGTGGGGACCGTAGAGGAGTGCAGGAAGCGTTGCGAAAAATATACGGAGGGTTTTTTGTTTACTACGATGTCGGAGGCGGATCTGATGGGGGATATGGAGGAGGCGCTTAAGACGCGGGCAGAGCATGAAAAGATCACACAGAGGGTGCGGGATCTGGTCTGTGAGGAGTGTGAGGATGTGCTGGTGCTCTCGACGGAGTCTTGTGTGATCTGTGAGACTTGTGCTTATCCAAAGCAGGCCTGCCGGCATCCGGATCTGATGTTTCCTTGTATCGAGAGTTATGGGATCTTGGTGACAGAGCTTTCGGAGCGTTATGGGATACAGTTTATCAGTGAGGCGGGGGTCGTTACCTGGTTTAGCCTGATCTTGTATTGCTGACATAAAAACAGGGTACATACATATATTTTAATAAACGTCATGAGCGGGTATGGCATGAAGTTAAGAGAGCAGATGGCGGAGAAGCTGAAGCTTCCTAAGGATCTGGTAATGGGCGCTGCGGTTCTGACCGTGACAGGGAGAAGTGAGGCGTATGTGGAGAATTATCGCGGCATTATCGAATATACGGAACAAAGGATTCGGCTGCAGACAAAGACCTGCCAGATGACGCTGTGCGGGGAAGGGCTGCATATCGACTATTATACAGAAGATGAGATGAAAATATCGGGTGAGATTGGAGAAATCCGTTATTGTTGACAGATCTTTTGAAACTTTTAAAAGGCTATGTGGTTATCAGACTGTCCGGCTATTCGCCGGAACGTTTTTTGAATCTGTGCAGTCATCATCATATTGTGCTGTGGGGGCTTCGTTCGGTGGGAACGGAGTATGAGATGTGTGTCAGCCTAAACGGTTTTCGAAAGCTTCGTCCATTGGTTCGAAAGACGAAGACCAAAATCGTGATCTTGGAGCGCCATGGTCTGCCTTTTTGGCTGTACCGCTATCAGAGCCGGAAATTGTTTGGGGGCGGAGCACTTTTAGGCGCTGCGCTTTTGTATGTGCTGTCTTTATTTATCTGGAATATCCATGTGGAAGGAAATTACAGCTTAAGTGATCAGGTGATCTTAGATTATCTGGCCAGTGAACAGATCTTGCATGGCATGGCCAAAAGGGATGTGCATGGAGAGGAGATCGAGGCAAAGCTTCGGGAACATTTTCCGGAGATTACCTGGACGTCTGCGGAGGTGAAGGGCACAAGGCTGATTATCCATATACAGGAAAATGAAGACGCCGTCCCTCAAGAGATACCAGGGGAAGAGCCGGCAGATCTGGTGGCATCCGAGTCCGGAACCATCGTATCCATCATTGTGCGAAGCGGCACTCCGGCGGTGTCGGAGGGGATGGAAGTGGAAAAGGGGGATCTGCTCGTCGGCAGTAAGGTGGAGATCTTAGATGATGCAGGGGAAGTGTCCAATACGTATTATGTACATGCGGATGCAGATATTTTGCTGCGAAGAAGCGAATATTACGAAGAAAGTTTTCCGATGCACTATGTGAAGAAGATCTACACGGGGAAAAAACACACGATGTTTTATCTGACCATTGGCAGGAAACGGCTGGATTTTGCACTTCCTTTCAGAAATGCATTTGAACATTCGGATTCCATCACCAGTGAACTGCCATTAAAGATTACGGAAAATTTTTATCTTCCCGTGGTGCTTGGCAAAATTACCGAACAGGAATATACGCCAAATGATGCCGTTTACACCAAAAAAGAAGCTGCAGATCATGCAAAGGAAGAGCTTTTACTATTTTTAGAAAAATTAAGAATAAAGGGACTGCAAATTATTGAAAATAATGTTAAAATAGAAATCAACAGTGATACATGTACCGCTGCCGGAACATATGTTCTGGAGGAGTCCGCTGTAAAAGAACAGGCTCCTGAGATTGCAGTACCAAAGCAGGAAGAGGGAACAGACATCAGTGACAGTTGAAGAAAATATTTTTGATATTCCGTCCGAGCATGAACAAAATGTCTGCGGACAGTTTGATATGTATTTAAAAAAGATTGAGAGAACGATCGGAGTGACCGTGGTCTCCCGTGATGGAAAGTTAAAGTTGATGGGCAGTGAGATCCAGATCGACAGCGCAAAGCAGGTGCTTTTAGAGCTGGTGGAATTATCCAGGCGCGGAAGTCAGATCACCGAACAGAATGTAGACTATGCGTTAGCGATGGCTATGGAGCATCAAAAGGGTGCGCTGCTGGCGATTGATGAGGAGCTGATCTGCCATACCATCAGCGGCAAGTCCATCAAGCCTAAGACATTGGGGCAAAAACAATATGTGGATGCAATCCGCAAGGATATGATCGTCTTTGGCATCGGGCCTGCCGGTACAGGTAAGACGTATCTGGCCATGGCGATGGCAATTACGGCTTTTAAATCCGGAGAGGTAGAGCGGATTATCCTGACAAGACCTGCCATCGAGGCAGGGGAGAAACTGGGATTTTTGCCGGGGGATCTGCAGAGCAAGGTGGACCCGTATCTGCGGCCGCTCTATGATGCGCTGTATCAGATTATGGGTCCGGACAGTTTTCACAAAAATATGGAAAAGGGCTTGATTGAGGTAGCGCCACTTGCCTATATGCGCGGGCGTACGCTGGATAATGCTTTTATTATCTTAGATGAGGCGCAGAATACCACACAGGCCCAGATGAAGATGTTTTTGACCAGGATTGGGTTTGGCTCCAAAGTGGTGGTCACAGGAGACGCCACCCAAAAAGACTTGTCGCCCGATGTAAAATCGGGTCTTGAAGTGGCACAAAAGGTACTTGGCAGAGTGGAAGGCATCTCATTTTGTACACTGACAAGCAAAGATGTGGTACGACATCCGCTGGTACAGAGGATTGTCACAGCCTATGAAGAGTACGAGAAGAAAACTGCTCCGAGAAAGGAGAGCCATGACACTAAACATCGAAAAAGAATACGACCTGGAACTCGGTCTTGAGTATGAGGCGGTCGCAAGAGAAGTAATAGGGCAGGTATTAGAAGAAGAAGGCTGTCCCTATGAGGCAGAAGTCAGCCTGCTTTTGGTATCGGATGAAGAGATCCATAAGATCAATCTGGAGTATCGCGGGATCGACCGCCCGACGGATGTACTGTCTTTTCCGCAGCTTACGTTTGATACGCCGGGAGATTTTTCCTTTGCAGAGACGCATGAAGCGGATAGCTTTAATCCAGACAGCGGAGAGCTTTTTTTGGGGGATATTATCTTGTCTTTGGACAAGGTGGCCGAACAGGCTGACAGATATAACCATAAAAGGAAGAGAGAATACGCTTTTCTTATCGCGCATAGTATGTTACACTTGCTGGGGTATGACCATATGACAGACGACGAAGCCTCTCATATGGAAGCAAGACAGTCTGCCATACTGGATCATCTGAATATCAGAAGATAAAGCGAGGGAGACTTATGAGAAGATGGAAGATTCTGACGGCTTTTAGCCTTGTATCCATGCTGGCAATCGGATGTGCCGGCAAGGAGGAGATCCCGGATGCGGGTCTTGATATGGCAGGGATCTTAGAAGAGACAGAAACGACCAAAGACACAGAAGAAAAGCAGGAGTATCTCTATCCTGTCAATAAGGAACATGACGCAGGAGAAGGACAGGTGCACAGCTATCTCACAGGGCAGAAAGTGGATGCCTCTGTGGGAAACCGAAGGCCGATTGCGGTCATGATTCCCAACAACAAAGCGGCGCTGCCGCAGTATGGGCTTTCTAAAGCAAGCGTGATCTATGAAGCTTGTGTGGAAGGCCGTATCACCCGTCTGATGGGGATCTTTGAGGAGCTTGACGGACTGGACCATATCGGCCCGGTACGTTCCAGCCGGGATTATTATGTCTATACTGCACTGGAATATGATGCCATCTACTGTCACTGGGGACTGGCTGTTCCCTATGTGGCGGATCTGCTGAACAGTGATCGGGTGGATAACATCAGTCAGGCCAACAAAGGGATAGAAAAGCCCACATCCATTGCCTTTGAACGGATCAAACGGCCAGGTTATGCGACAGAGTATACTGGCTATCTGTTTATCGACAAGCTGAAAAAGGGGATCGAACAAAGAGGGTATTCCCTTAAGTACCGGGAAGATTTTACCCCCAAATTCACTTTTGCGGCAGACGGCGAGCAGGCAGATTACCAAAATAAGCCAGATGCAATCAGGATCTGTCCGGGAGAAAAGGGTGACAAGGGCGGCTATGGCGGGGTACAGGCTTATTTTGTCTATGATGCCTCGGATGGACTCTATTACCGCTATCAGTACGGAGCAAAGCAGACCGATGAGATGGATGGCAGTCCGCTGACTGTGAAAAACGTGGTCTTTCAGTATTGCCATGGAGAAGTCAGGGACAGTCACGACTATCTGGCATTTGGTGTGCATGGGGAAGGAAACTGTATTGTATTTACCAATGGAAAGATGATCAAAGGCCGCTGGAGCCGGTGGGGCGGAGACGACAGTCCGGCCAAATATTATGATGAATATGGCCATGAGATCATCTTTAACCAGGGAAAGACCTGGATCTGTAATATCTGGCAGGAATATGGAGACAGCGTGTCCGTGGACGGCAGACCAGTGGTATTTGAAAAGTAAACTATACGTAAAGAGGATGTAAACATCTATGGGTACAAAGAATCATAAGCAGAAAACAAACTATATTGTGCAGGGAGGCATCTTGGCAGTTGCATCCATCTTAGTCCGGATGATCGGCCTTCTCTATCGGGTGCCGGTCACAAGAATCTTAGGACCAGTTGGCAACAGCTATTATTCTGCCGCTTATGAAGTATATTCCATGGTACTTTTGATCTCCTCTTTCAGTCTGCCTCTGGCGGTGTCGAAGATGGTATCTGCCCGGATGGCAAAAGGTCAGGTAAGAGCAGCGTACAAGATCTTTCAGTGTACGCTGGTCTTTGCCCTGGTCTCTGGAGGACTCGGCTCCCTGCTCATCTACTTCGGAGCCGGGTTTTTCAGTGATGTGGTGGTCAATACGCCACAGAGCCGCTTGGCGCTCCAGGTGCTGGCTCCTACGATCCTGATCGTGGCGCTGATGGGCTGTATCCGGGGATATTTTCAGGGACTGGGTTCGATGATTCCCACAGCGGTCTCCCAGATCGTGGAACAGGTGATCAATGCCGCGGTCAGTATCGGGGCTGCCTGGTATCTGTTTCAATATGGTGCAAAGGTGGATGCACTTTACTCCAAAGAGACGGCTGCCTATGCGTTCGGTGCAGCGGGAAGTACGTTTGGAACCGGAGCAGGGGCGTTGGCCGGACTTGTCTTTTTATGCTTTATTATGTTTGTATACAGCAGTGTGATGAAGAAAAAAAGACTTCAGGACAGGCTTGGACGGGTGGAATCCACAAGAGAGATCTATTCTCTGCTGCTTCTTACTATCCTGCCGGTGATCTTAAGCACAGCTGTCTACAATGTCAGCGGCATCATCGACCAGGGGATCTTTAAGCATCTGATGGAAGCGAAAAAATACAACAGTATGAAGATCGATGAGCTGTGGGGCATCTTCAGCGGAGAGTATAAGCTTCTGACCAATGTGCCCATCGCGGTAGCTTCTGCCATGGCTGCTTCCACGATTCCTGCCATGACCAAAGCCAGAGTCAATAAAGACCGCCGGGAGATGAAGCGAAAGACGGAAAATTCCATCCGTTTTGTGATGATTATCTGTATCCCCTGCGCAGTGGGACTGTCTGTACTCGCAGCCCCGATACTTGAACTTTTGTTTGGCTCTAGAAGTCATCTAGAAGTCTCTGCCGGACTTTTGCGGATTGGTACAGCTTCGGTGGTCTTCTATGGGATGTCCACGTTGACGAACGGAATCCTGCAGGGGATGGACAAGATGCGTCTCCCGGTGATCCATGCAGCCATCTCTCTTGTGCTACATATTGTACTTTTGGTGGTGCTGATTCGTTTTACGGATCTGAATATCTATGCGGTGGTATGGGCTAATATCTTTTTTGCAGTGATGATGTGTATTCTTAATTCGCTGTCGATTGCCCGCTATATGCGTTACCGGCAGGAGATCATAAGGACTTTTCTGGTTCCTCTGATCTCTTCCGCAGTGATGGGAGGTGCCGCTTATGGTGCCCATCTGGGACTGATGAGCCTGACAAAACAAAATACCATCGCGACTCTTGCCGCTTGTGTGTTGGCTGTGCTTGTCTATGGCATTGTCTTGTTGTTATTAAAAGGTGTCAAAGAAAAAGAACTTTTAGGCCTCCCAAAAGGAACCATGATCGTGGCAGTTGCAAAAAAACTCAGACTTTTATAGCCGAGTTCTTCCTTTTGTCCGTATAAACCTCTTTTTTCCAGTTCATACTATAGGAAAAGGAGGTTTTATTATGTCTAGAAAAGTATTAGGAATCTGCCTCTCCGTCGGCGCGCTGTGTATCGTGATCGCATGTTCTGTCTGGCTCTTTGGAAAAGATCCCAAGACCTCTCCGCAGAATCAACAAGGTACAGAATTAGTGGAGACGGTTCCGGCCAGAAGTAATCCTGGGCAGGCTACTGTCCAGGAGGAGGTTTCTAAGACCGAATATACACCGCTTTTGCCCCAGGAACCCATGGAAGAAGTGAATGGAGAGAGCTATCAGTTTGTCTTAGTGGACAACAATGACTATGTGACCGTCTACAGTCTGCCGGAAAATGTGGTCTATGAATATACCGATGTGATTATGGACATCCTTCCCATCGAGCTGCAGGAGGAGATTCGACAGGGGAAATTTTTGAAGAACGAGGAAGAATTGTACAATTTTCTTGAAAATTATACAAGTTAGGATTGTCTTTGCAGGCAGGATGTTGTAAATTAGTAGATAAGGCCATAGGAACGATGTGCCCCAGGAAGGATATAGAATATGAATGAGGCAAAGATTGCCAGAATCAATGAGCTGGCGCATTTGGCTAAGGCAAAAGGACTGACAGAGGAAGAGAAAAAAGAACAACAGCTTCTCAGGCAGGAATTTTTAGCAGATGTCAGAAAGAACTTAAAAAGCCAACTTGACAATATTGATATGCAGGAAGCAGACGGAACGATTGTAAATCTTGGAGAGAAATATGGAAAAAAACAGAAAAGCAGAGATTAGAACGGAAGTAAAAAAACGCAGAGCCAATGCAGATACTACAGAACTGCATCAGGCAAGTATGCGGATTATGGAGCAGTTTGTAAGCCTGAATGCTTATCAGGAGGCAGAGATTCTTCTGGCCTATGTAGACGCCAAACGGGAAGTGGAGACGAGGCTTTTGATGGCACAGGCGTGGAAGGACGGTAAAAAAGTGGCCGCTCCCAGAGTGGATGGCAATGGTATTATGCACTATTATTATATGGAAAGCTTAGAGGACTTAGAGCCTGGAAGCTTTGGCATTATGGAGCCAAAAAAGGAATGTGCCCTGTGTGAGACTGAGAAAGGGCTTCTTTTGATGCCGGGAGTTGCGTTTGATGTGGCATGCCACCGGGTAGGATACGGCGGCGGTTTTTATGACCGCTATCTGGAGAAACATCCGGGGCTTGTACATATTGCACTGGCATTTGAGTTTCAAGTCTTTGAGGAAGTGCCTTTTGAGGCGCATGATATCCTGCCGGAGATGATCGTGACAGAGCAAAGGAT
>CAJUGG010000032.1 GCA_910585995.1 uncultured Lachnospiraceae bacterium | reverse complement strand
CTGTTCTATCCGTTACTGTTTTAGGTCGCTTTTTGTTAAAAGCTGTTCTCAAAAAATCTTAATTCTTAAAGAATTTTCGAAGACTTTTCAAAGCACTATTCAATTATCAAAGTTCATGTTGTTCTTGTCCCGCTCTCGCAGCGACTTGAACATCTTATCAGATCTTTCCAGATTTGTCAACAACTTTTTTTATTTTTTTCAAAATCTTTTTTGTTGTCTTTCTGTCCAGAAAGAACGGAGAAAGAGGGATTTGAACCCTCGCGCCGGTCACCCGACCTACACCCTTAGCAGGGGCGCCTCTTCAGCCACTTGAGTATTTCTCCGTGTACGTCTTTTCGTGACGCATGGATTATTATATCAAAACTACTACTTATTGTCAACAACTTTTTTAATTTTATTTTCCACTAATTCAGCAATCTCTGTTGTCTTCATCATCTTGTAGTCTTCATAATAGAGAGGTTCAAGATAATGTACCTGGATCATCACAGGTGCTATGGAACCTGTATCAAATACTTTATAAGAATCTATAATTGCTACTGGCACAATAGGGCATTTTGCCTTGGTGGCAGCTTTAAAGGTACCCCCTTTAAAACTGCCCACTTGGTTCTTATTTTTAGAACGAGTCCCTTCTGGAAAGATTAAAAAATTCTTTCCCAAAGCCACTTCTTTGCTCACTTGCTGGATGATCTTCATAGACTGACGCACATCTTCTCTGTCAATCGCATAGGCTCCCATGATCTGAAAGATCTTGCTCAGAAAAGGAATATGTTCAAGTTCCTTTTTCACCACCACTGAGAAAAAATAAGGAGAGTTGCTAAGAAGAGCCAGTACATCATAGAGTCCCTGGTGATTGGGAAAATACATAAAAGGCTGATCTTTTGGAATATTTTGTATTCCATAAGAACGGACTGTCACATTGCCGCCGCGATTGGCACGAGTGACGATCTCTTTAAAAAGGATTCTTTTTTTCTCATCTGATATCTTTTTACTGAACCATGCATAATAACACAATTTAAGATACCAAAAAGGTACGATCAGTATATTATTTAAAACCATCAACCAAATTCTTTTCATGGCTCTTCCTGTTCTTCTTCTTGTTCATAACGGACTTCTTCCCGGACTTTTGCAATATTAGCCACTTTTACGCCCGATGCAAAATCCACATTCATCAGTTTGACTCCTGAAGTAATACGCTTTAATACAGAGATCTCGCTACAGCCTGTCCTTATGACAATCCCTTCATTGGTGATCATCATAATCTCATTGTCGTCATTGACTGCCTTTGCACCCATGACATTGCCGCTGCGCTCGGTGACCTTATAACATTTTAAGCCTTTGCCGCCGCGCTTTTGAGAATGAAATTCTGAGATCTGGGTGCGTTTGCCCAAGCCACATTCGGATACAATCAAAAGATATTCTCCCTGCGTATCAAGCTGCATGGCAACCACTTCATCCTGTCCTTCCAGATTCATGCCGATCACACCCATGGATACTCTGCCTGTGGTGCGTACATCCTTTTCGTTGAAACGGATACTCATACCATCCTTGGTCACAAGAATAATATCTTTCTCGCCGTCTGTCACTTTTACCTCGATCAGTTCATCTTCCTCTTTCAGACTGATAGCCTGAAGTCCATTTTTGCGGATATTGACATATTCCGACAGACGTGTCTTTTTGATAATACCATTTTTGGTCGCCATGGTCAGATAATTCTGGTCTCCAAATTCTTTGATGGCTATGACCGCAGTAATCTTTTCTCCAGGCTGTAAAAGAAGTAGATTGATAATCGCCGTACCTCTGGCTGTTCTGCCTGCTTCCGGAATCTCATATGCCTTTAACCGATAGACTCTTCCAAAGTTGGTAAAGAACATAATATAATGGTGCGTCGTGGTCATAAAGATCTCTTCAATAAAATCTTCATCCAAAGTCTGCATACCTTTGATGCCTTTGCCGCCTCTGTTCTGACTGCGGAAATTATCGATGGTCATACGCTTAATATAGCCTAGATGCGTCATTGTCACCACCGTATCGCTGACAGGAATCAAATCTTCCATATCAATATCATAGGCATCATAACCAATACTGGTCCTTCTGTCATCTCCATATTTATTAGAGATCAGTAAAATCTCCTCTCTGATCACGCCCAAAAGCTTTTTCTCATCTGAAAGGATATCCTGCAAATACTGTATCTTTTCCATTAACTCCTTGTATTCTTTTTCTAGTTTTTCCCGCTCCAGACCAGTCAGAGCACGCAGACGCATCTCCACAATGGCATTGGCCTGCGGATCATCCAGACCAAATTCTTCTATCAGAGAAGTTTTAGCGATCTGCACATTTTGAGAACCACGAATAATCTGAATCACCCGGTCGATATGATCCAATGCAATCAGCAATCCCTGCAACAAGTGTGCCCTCTCCTCGGCCTTGTTTAGCTCATATTTGGTCCTTCTGGTCACTACGTCTTCCTGATGAATCAAATAATATTTCAGCATATCCAAAAGATTCAGAACTTTTGGAACATTGTCCACCAGTGCTAACATAATAACGCCAAAAGTATCCTGAAGCTGGGTATGCTTATAGAGCTGATTAAGGATCACATTGGGATTGACATCTTTTCTAAGTTCGATATTGATCCGCATACCTTCCCTGCTGGATTCATCACCAATATAGGTGATACCGTCAATCTTTTTCTCTTTGACCATATCCG
This sequence comes from uncultured Lachnospiraceae bacterium, assembly GCA_910585995.1. Classification (GTDB taxonomy): domain Bacteria; phylum Bacillota; class Clostridia; order Lachnospirales; family Lachnospiraceae; genus Hominiventricola. The sequence goes on along the minus strand of CAJUGG010000032.1, from coordinate 136,303 downwards.
CAATCTTCTCGATCAGGCGGGCTTTATTGACCATATAGGGAAGTTCTGTTACCACGATGCGGTTTTTGCCGTTTGGCATGGATTCAATATTGCTGACAGCACGAACGCGGATCTTGCCACGGCCAGTCCGATAGGCCTCATTGATCCCTGCGGTGCCAAGCACTTCTGCTCCCGTCGGAAAATCAGGACCCTTTACAATCGAGAGCACTTCTTCGATCATAGTCTCTTTGTCTTCGATTTGATTGTCGATGATCTTAACCACTGCATCAATAATCTCTCTCAGGTTGTGAGGGGGAATGTTCGTCGCCATACCCACGGCAATTCCTGTGGTACCATTGGCCAGGAAATTAGGATAACGGGACGGCAATACCAGAGGCTCCGTTTCGGTCTCATCAAAGTTAGGTCCAAAATCCACAGTATCTTTATTGATATCGGCCAACATCTCCATGGAGATCTTACTAAGGCGTGCCTCTGTATAACGCATAGCCGCTGCACTGTCTCCATCCACGGAACCAAAGTTACCATGACCATCCACAAGGGGGTAGCGCGTGGACCATTCTTGGGCCATATTTACCAGAGCACCATAGATCGAACTGTCTCCGTGTGGGTGATATTTACCCATAGTATCACCGACGATACGAGCACATTTTCTATGAGGCTTGTCAGGGCCGTTATTTAACTCGATCATAGAATAAAGTACCCGGCGCTGTACTGGTTTCAGACCATCTCTTACATCTGGAAGTGCCCTTGCCGCTATTACGCTCATGGCATAATCAATATAGGAATCCTCCATGGTCTCCTTTAGATCCACCTCATGAATTTTATCAAAAATATTATCTTCCATTCTTTTCATCCTTATATTTTACTAGATATCCAAGTTCTTCACATATTTTGCATTGGCCTCAATAAATTCTTTTCGAGGTTCGACTTTGTCTCCCATCAACGTCTTAAAGGTCAGATCAATCTCAGAAGACTGTTCTTCATTCATGGTCACGCGCAGAAGCACCCTTTTTTCCGGGTCCATCGTCGTCTCCCAAAGCTGTTCTGCATCCATCTCTCCTAACCCTTTATAACGCTGAATCTTATTATTTTGATCTCTTCCGATCTCCTGCAGGATATCATTCAGCTCTTCATCTGTGTAGGCATACCATATTTTTTTATTCTTTTCCACTTTAAACAAGGGAGGCTGCGCTAAGTAGACATATCCCTGTTTGATTAGTTCCGGCATAAAGCGGTACAAAAAAGTAAGTAAGAGGGTACTGATATGTGCTCCGTCTACATCCGCATCTGCCATAATGATAATCTTATGATAGCGAAGTTTACTGATATCAAAATCTTCATGAATCCCTGTGCCAAAAGCGGTGATCATGGATTTGATCTCTTCGTTGGAATAGATTCTGTCCAGTCTTGCTTTCTCCACATTCAGGATCTTTCCTCTAAGAGGAAGGATTGCCTGTGTCATACGATTTCTCGCTGTCTTTGCAGAACCGCCAGCACTGTCTCCCTCCACCAGATAGATCTCACAATTCTCTGGATTTTTATCGGAACAGTCCGCTAATTTTCCAGGAAGAGCAAATCCGTCCAAAGCAGATTTTCTCCTGGTTAAATCTCTGGCTTTTCTGGCTGCTTCTCTGGCTCTTTGTGCCATGATGGATTTTTCTAAGATCAGTTTGGCTACTTGCGGATTCTGTTCAAGATAGATCTCAAGCTTCTCGGATACAATACTGTCCACAGCTCCTCTGGCTTCTGTATTTCCAAGACTGTGCTTGGTCTGTCCTCCGAACTGAGGTTCGCTGATCTTGATGCTAACAATTGCTGTCAGACCTTCTCTGATATCTTCGCCTGAGAGATTGCTGTCACTGTCTTTTAACAGCTTGTTTTTTCTGGCATAGTCATTAAACGTCTTAGTAACTGCATTTTTAAAGCCTGCTAAATGGGTACCGCCTTCATGGGTATTGATATTATTGACAAAACTGTAACAATTTTCAGAAAATGCGTCATTATGCTGAAATGCCACTTCTACCTGGACTCCATCTTTGGTACCTTCACAATAGATAATATCATCATAGATTGGAGTGGTACTTCGATTGAGATATTGCACAAATTCTTTGATTCCGCCCTCATAATGATAGACTTTGGAGAGAATGGGATCTTCTCTCTCATCCGTCAGTGTGATCTTTAGCCCTTTTGTTAAAAATGCCATCTCACGAAGCCGAATCTGCAACGTCTTAAAATCAAATTCCGTCACTTCAAACATGGTCTTATCCGGAAGGAACTGAACTGTTGTTCCGGTGATATTAGGCTTGCAGGTACCGATCACTTCCAGAGGATAACACACCTGTCCTCTCTCATATCGCTGTCTGTATAATTTTCCTTCGCTGCATACAGTGACTTCCAGCCATTCGGAAAGAGCATTGACCACCGATGCACCTACACCATGGAGTCCCCCGGATACTTTATATCCACCGCCGCCAAATTTTCCGCCGGCGTGCAGCACAGTAAAGACCACTTCTACAGCAGGCTTTCCTGCTTTATGATTGATCCCTGTGGGGATACCTCTGCCGTCATCCTCCACAGTTATGGAATTATCCTTATGAATCGTCACCTGAATATGTTTACAATATCCTGCTAAAGCTTCATCAATGGAATTGTCCACAATCTCATAGACAAGATGATGAAGCCCGCGGAAGGAAATATCATCAATATACATACCAGGTCTCTTCCTAACTGCCTCCAGTCCCTCCAAAATCTGAATCTGATCAGCAGTATAATCTCTATTACTCATATTTTCCTCCTATAAGAGTTCCGCATCTGTTTAACTCTCGATCACTACCATTCCGTCTGCCACCCGGTATACTTTATTCAAAGCAAACCGATGATTTATCAGATCATCCAGTCCTGTGCAGGTAAGCATGGTCTGCACATGCTGAATGTTATTCAATAAATAGTTTTGCCTGTTGTTGTCCAGTTCAGACAAAACGTCGTCCAACAATAGAACAGGAGTATCCCCTGTAAGATCACTCACTAACTCAATCTCTGACAGTTTCAGGGAGAGAGCAGCCGTTCTTTGCTGTCCCTGGGAACCATACCTTCTAATATCGATCTCATTGACCAAAAAAGACAAATCATCCCTGTGAGGTCCCACGGTGGTGGTCTTTTGCCGAAGATCCCGTTCTCTATATTTAGACAACAGCTCAGCAAAAGAATCCTCTTGTATATTGGCCTCGTATTCCAAAAGGATCTGTTCCTGGCCTCCACACAGATTTCCATGGATCGTTTGAATGATTTGATTTAACTGTTTGATAAAATTTCTTCTTTTTTTAATAATCTCTGTTCCATAAGTAACCAATTGTACATCGATAATATCCAACACTTCTCTGTAATCAGAGCGAAAATATATATCTTTTAAGATCTTGTTACGCTGCAGTATCAACTTGTGATAACTGGATAGATGATGAAGATAGACCTTATCTAGTTGACATAATTCTATATCTAAAAACCGTCTTCTTTCCGACGGTCCATTTTTAATTATACATAAATCTTCTGGTGAAAAAAATACAAAATGAATGATGCCGAACAACTCACTGGCTTTCTTGATGGGGATTCCATCAATGGCAATCCCTTTATTTTTATTTTTCCGAAAATGCATATCAATCTTATGTTCGATTCCTTTTTTCTCGACCAGCGTGCGAATATGTGCCTCTTCCTCAGAAAAATGAATCATCTCCCGGTCTTTGGATCCTCTGTGTGATTTGGTTGTTCCGCTTACGTAGACTGCTTCGAGTATATTCGTCTTTCCCTGGGCGTTGTCGCCATAAAAAATATTGGTATTGGGATCAAAATTAAGATTCAGTGTCTTATAATTCCGATAATTTTGCAGGCTCATAGATTTTATGACCATAGTGAACACGACCCGTCATTTGACAATCTGTATGGTCTCTCCTTCAAAAGTGACCTGATCCCCTTCATATAATTTCTTTCCTCTTTGATATTCTATCTCACCATTGACTTTTACTAAGCCATCCTGAATGACCATCTTGGCATCTACTCCGGAACTGGTGAGTCCGCTGGCTTTTAACGCCTGGCCAAGCTTAATATAGTCGTCTCTTAGTTTTAATTCTAACATGTGATATCCCATTTCTGCAAATTAATTGACTGTGGTATTAAAATTAACTGGAAGTATTAAATAGATATACTGTTGCTCTTCATTTTTAATATAACATGGAGCTTTGGGATTTACCATATAAATCGTAACATTTTCATCGTCGATGACTCTCAGAGCTTCAATCAAAAACTTGGGATTAAACCCAATCATAATGTCCTTGCCTTCTTTTTCAATATCTATATTCTCTTTCATAGAACCTAACTGCGAATTGATATTGATCTCCATATCGTCATCTGTGATACGGAAGATAATTGGTTTTTTATCTCCTTCTTTTACCAAAAGAGTGGCGCGGTCAATACAATTTAACAGTTCCTTTTTATTGATGACAAACTTTGTTTCGTAGTCGCTAGACAGCATCTGATTGATCTTAAAATACTCCCCATCAATCAGTCTTGACACGACTGTAGTAGTATCAAATTCAAAGACAATATGATTGTTGGTGAAGAAGATCCGCACTTCCTCTTCCGTCTCTCCTGAGAGGATCTTGCTGATCTCCTGAAGGGATTTTCCAGGTACCACTACTTTCCGGTCCGGATAGGATTCTTTTAATTCGATCTTACGAATCGAGATTCTGTGACCATCCAAAGATACCACTTTTAATTCATTCTCATGGATCTCAAATAATTCTCCGGTCATCAGTTTATTGTTATCATTGTCTGCAATGGAGAAGATCGTCTGGCGGATCACTTCTTTTAAGGTAAATTGAGATAAGGTTATAAAGTCGGTTTTTTCAATGTAAGGGAGATAGGAGAAATCCTCCCCGGACTTGCCAGAGATATTAAAGTGTGCTTTTTCACAAGTGATGGAGATCTGATAATTGCTCGCACTCTCTATGGTAATATCATTGTCTGGCAGCTTCCGTATGATCTCTGCAAATACCTTTGCATCCACTGCAATGATTCCTTTTTCTGTAATCTCACCTTCGATACGAGTCTCAATACCCAGCTCCATGTCATTAGTAGTCAGTTTGATCTCATTGGCAGAAGCATCTATTAAGATACATTCCAAGATGGACATGGTTGTTTTAGAAGGAACTGCCTTTAAGGCGATATTGACACCTTTTAGCAGATTGGCTTTAGAGCAAATCAATTTCATGTGAATAACTCCTTTCGTGGGTTGATCTGTATATTTAGGGTATTAATCCGTCTTATTAGTCTTAGAGGGTGTGGATTTGTGAATAAGCCAAAAAAGTGCGATCATTCAGGTAAAAACAGAAGGGGAAAAAAAGTGGAAATCTCTCAGAAAGAAAGTTTAAAAAAGAAGAGTTATTAACACCCTCGAAAATGTTCTGAACTTTTCCACATCTTGTCTACATGATATTCACAGGATAATGTGAACATCATATAGAAAAATTCTCAATTGGTACTGAGTTTTTTACGTATAATGTCAAGATTATTCTTAAGCTTCGTATCGTTTCCTTTTAATTTATCTCGCACTTTATTATCACCGCTGATCACTGTGGAGTGGTCGCGGTTTCCCAAAAGAATACCGATGTTTTTATAGGAAGTGTCCGTGACTTCCCGGCACAGATACATCACAATTTGCCTTGGTACCACAATCTCTGCGTTTCTTTTGCTTCCGATGATATCGCTTGGCGTTACACCGTAGTGTTCTGCCACAACCTCTAAAATTACCTGAGGAGTCACTTCCCGCTTGTTGTTCGGGGAGATAATGTCTTTTAAGACTTCCTCTGCCATGGAGATATTAATCTCCCGTTTTTCTAAGTTAGAGAGGGCTACTAATTTGTTTAAAGCTCCTTCTAGTTCCCGGATGTTGGACTTAATGTTGTTGGCAATATAGCGGATGACTTCATCATCAATGTTATATCCATCGATCTCCTCTTTTTTACGTAAAATCGCCATCCTGGTCTCATAGTCAGGAGAAGAAATATCTGCAATCAGCCCCCATTCAAAACGGGACTGAAGTCTGGCTTCTAAGGTCTCCATATCTTTGGGCGGCCGGTCACTGGAGATGATAATCTGTTTATTTTCACCGTGAAGGGCATTAAATGTATGGAAAAACTCTTCCTGTGTACTTTCTTTTCCTATTATAAACTGAATATCATCAATCAGCAGTACATCGATATTGCGATATTTTTCGCGAAACTTGGTCATACTGGTATTATTGCCATTACGAATGGAGTCAATCAGTTCGTTGGTAAATACTTCTGAGGTCACATATAAGACTTTCTTGCCTGGCTCCCTCTGCAGAATATAGTGCGCCACAGAATGCATCAGATGCGTCTTTCCCAGTCCCACACCCCCATATAAAAACAAAGGATTGTATTCTTTGCCAGGGGATTCTGCCACAGCCACAGATGCTGCGTGGGCAAAGCGGTTGTTGCTGCCGATGACGAATGTCTCAAAGGTATATTTGGGATTGAGATTCGTGATGGGCTGATCCTGAGAAAGCTTTTTAACAGAAGATTTTTGTGGTATGGGATGACTGCTCATCTCTTTGGAGGCTTCTTCTTCTGTGATGATCTTGATCTCATATTCAGTGCCCATAGCCTCTGCAATTGCAACATAGAGAAATGCTTTGTACTTATTTTCAATATAGGTAACGGCCTGGTCAAATGGAGCTGTTATTTTTAATACATGGTCTTCTATACGGAAAATCTTCAGCGGTAATAGCCAGGTCTTGAATGCAACATCAGATAAACCGTTGTCTTGTCGGATGCTTTGAAGAATATGATTCCATTTTTCTTTTAACAGTTCCACTTGTGTATCCATGTGCTTATCTCCTGAATTTTTTTCTAATGCCAATCTGTCACTCTAGATAATACAATAAAATTAAGCAAATAGCAAGCAAGAAACAAATATATGCACAAATTATCCACAAGTTATACACATTATGTGGATAACTTTTTTTTGGAATTAAAATGATTTGCTTGACTTATGGGGGTTGTCTGCGTATAATTGGAATAGTGTTTTTTAACAGAATAAAGAAGGAGGTGTTTGAAACTATGAAAATGACATTTCAGCCAAAGAAACGTTCCAGAGCAAAAGTGCATGGGTTCAGAGCAAGAATGAGTACGCCGGGCGGTAGAAAAGTATTGGCAGCCAGAAGATTAAAAGGAAGAAAGAAATTGTCAGCGTAGGCCGCATATATGTGGCCTTTTCTTCTACCATTTATAAGGAGAATCCGTGGAGTCATGAAATTTTCAGAGTCCTTGAAGCGTAATTCTGATTTCCAAAAAGTATATAAAGAAGGAACCTCTTATGCAAACCGTTATCTTGTCATGTATGTGTGTAAGAATCAGCAAAATGGGAATCGTCTAGGAATCTGTGTCAGCAAAAAAGTTGGCAACAGTGTTGTCCGACACAGGATTACTCGTCTTGTCAGGGAAAGTTACAGATTGCGGGAAGGCATGTTCAATAGTGGTTTGGACATGGTAGTGGTTGCAAGAAAGAGTGCAAAGGATAAAACCTGCCAGGAAATTGAAAGTGCACTACTTCATCTTGGAAGACTTCACGGAATATTACTATGAAAAAAATCTTGATCAATTTGATAAAATTTTATCAAAAATATCTATCACCGTTAAAAAGCACAAAATGCCCTTATTATCCATCTTGTTCCAGGTATGGTCTAGAAGCAGTAGAAAAATACGGAGCACTAAGAGGCGGTCTGTTGGCCCTGTGGAGAATTTTAAGGTGCAATCCTTTTTCCAAAGGAGGGTATGATCCGGTCCCTTAAGACTGGGAGCAAATGTTGGTCACAGATCAAATGGAGGTATGTGACATAAGGAGGTAAACTTTTGGCAGGTATTTTATTGACCCAGAACAATACGTTTATTATTGGTGATGTGGCACGAATCCTGGGATGGATTATGAATGTGTTGTTCAACTTTTTAAATACGGTATTTGGGATACAGAATATTGGTCTGTGTATTATTCTTTTTACGGTTATTATCTATCTTCTGATGCTGCCACTTACAATTAAACAGCAGAAATTTTCTAAATTGTCAGCAAAGATGAATCCGGAGCTGGAGCAGGTTCGGAAAAAATATCAGAATAGAAAAGACAATGACTCTATGATGGCCATGAATGAGGAGACGCAGGCGATCTATGCAAAATATGGAGTGTCTCCGACAGGCAGTTGTGTGCAGTTATTGATACAGATGCCGATCTTGCTTGCACTTTATCGTGTGATTATGAATGTGCCAGCGTATGTAACGGGTGTCAAAGACGTATTTACAGGACTTGCAGATCAGATTATGGCTGCTTCGGGCGGGCCTGCCTTTATGGAAGAACTCAGTGCCAATGGCAGGATGTATCTGGAAAACAAAGATTTTACGCAAGTCAATACGATTATTGATGTATTGTATAAGCTGCAGGAGACAGGAAATGCCACCTGGCAGATGTTGGTTGACCGTTTTCCAGAGATGGAGCAGACGATTCTTACCACACAGAGTTCCATCAATCATATGAATAATTTTGGTATCAATATCGCCAATTCTCCATGGAACATCGCAAGATCTGCATTGGCAACCGGCTCTATGATTTTGCTGTTTGGTGCCGTTTTGGTGCCGTTTTTGGCTTGGTTCACCCAGTGGCTGAATGTGAAGATGATGCCTCAGCCAACCACGGGTGATGAGAATAATACCATGAATTCCACGATGAAATCCGTGAATATGTTCATGCCTCTGATGTCTGCCTGGTTTTGTATGACGCTCCCGGCTGGTATGGGTATCTATTGGATTATGGGTGCAGTCGTCCGTGCGATCCAGCAGTGGGCGATCAATAAATATATGGATAAGCTGGATCTGGACGAAGTGGTTAAGAAAAACATTGAGAAAAATAATCGTATTCGCGAGAAAAAAGGTCTGCCTCCTCAGAAAATTACAGATATTGCCAAGACAAATGTAAAAGCGATTGACAATAGTAAGAAAAAGACTCAGACAGACGAAGAAAGACGTGCTGCAATGGAGGCATCAACGAATTACTATAAAAATGTAGATAAACCGGGGAGTCTTGCTTCAAAAGCAGCAATGGTAGCAAAATATAATGAAAAAACGAAGAAGTAAAGGGGAAAAATTAGAATGGAATATCGTGTATTTACAGGCAAGACCGTAAATGACGCTGTGATGGAAGCTGCGATTTCATTTGGAATCACTTCATCGGAAGTGGATTTTTATGTGATGGAAAAAGAGAGCAAAGGGTTTCTTGGCATTGGCTGTAAACCGGCTAAGATTGGTGCTCGTAAGATCTTAACTGCAAAAGAACGGGCAGAAGAGTTTTTAGAGAAGGTCTTTTCTGCCATGGAGATACAGGTGAATCTAAACATTACAGAAAATGCGGATGATAAAGTGATGAATATCGATCTGTCCGGAGAAGATATGGGTGTATTGATCGGGAAAAGAGGACAGACGTTGGATTCTCTTCAGTACCTGGTCAGTCTTGTGGTAAATAAGGGCGAAGAAGATTATGTCCGTGTGAAAGTAGATACGGAAAATTATCGCCAGAGAAGAAAAGATACATTAGAGAATCTGGCAAAAAATATTTCTTCCAAAGTCAGAAGAACTGGAAAGACTGTGACGTTAGAACCTATGAATCCCTATGAAAGAAGAGTCATTCATTCTGCACTTCAACAGGATCGTTTTGTGGAAACCCACAGCGAAGGAGAGGAACCGTTCCGCCGTGTGGTGGTTGCTTTAAAAGAAGGTGTTCGTCCTAGAGATAACAATAACCGTCACCGCCGTTATGGCAACAATAGAAATTATAACCGCAACAATAATAAAAAGGGTGGAGGACGCGAGTAAGCGTCCTCTTTTCATGATAGAAGACTCGCCTATCATTGAAGGAGGAAATGGCGGATGTTTAGAAGTGACACGATTGCAGCGGTGGCAACTCCTATGTCCAGTGCTGGAATTGGAATTATCAGAGTCAGCGGAGAAGAAGCAGTCTCTGTCGTAGAACAGATCTTTTGTCCGGCAAAAAAAGGAAAAAAGCTGTCTGAGCAGGATACTTATACCATCCATTATGGTACCATCGTAGACGGTGAAAAGGTATTGGATGAAGTAATCGTTCTTTTGATGAGAGGTCCTCATAGTTATACAGCAGAAGATACGGTGGAGATTGACTGTCACGGCGGCGTGTATGTGATGAATCAGATCTTGCAGCTGGTAATTCAAAAAGGTGCCAGAGTGGCAGATCCAGGAGAATTTACCAAACGGGCATTTTTAAATGGGAGAATTGATCTCTCACAGGCAGAAGCTGTCATTGATGTCATTCATGCCCAAAATGATTATGCCTTAAAAAGTTCTATTGGTCAGTTAAAAGGCTCTGTCTTAAGACTGATCCGTGAGATCCGGGAAGAGATTCTCTATGAGATCGCTTATATCGAATCTGCGTTGGATGATCCAGAGCATATTAGCCTGGATGGATATGCCGAAAAGCTCCGCATAAAAACAAAAGAACTGATCCTTAATATGGAGCAGCTTTTAAAGGAATCCCAGCAGGGAAAAATCCTGAGAGAAGGTATCCGCACAGCCATTATCGGAAAGCCCAATGCAGGAAAGTCCTCTCTCTTAAATGCATTGATGGGTGAGGAACGGGCGATTGTGACAGAGATCGAAGGTACCACCAGAGATACTTTAGAAGAGCAGATCAGACTGCGGGGACTGACTTTGCAGATGATTGATACTGCCGGGATTCGTAAGACTGTGGACCGCATCGAACAATTGGGTGTGGAGCGGGCAAAACAGGTGATGGAAGAAGCAGATCTGGTCTTATATGTCGTGGATGCTTCGTGTCCGCTTGATGAAAATGACAAGGAAATCATCGCTCTGTTACAAGATAAAAATGTAATTGTTTTATTAAATAAGACAGATCTTACGGAAGTAACTTCTAAAGAGCAGATGCGGGAACTTATGGACAAACCAGTCGTTTCAGTCTCTGCTAAAGAAGAAAGAGGAATCGATCAGTTAGCTGACAAAATAGAACATATGTTCTTGATTGGAGAAGTTAGTTGGAATGATGAAGTCTTTTTGACAAATATCCGCCATAAGACATCTATGGAACATGCTAAGATCAGTCTTCAAAAGGTATTGGAGAGCATAGCACTTGGGATGCCGGAAGATTTTTTCTCTATTGATCTGATGGATGCTTATGAAGAACTTGGAAAGATTGTAGGAGAATCTGTAGAAGAAGATCTTGTCAACAAGATCTTCCAAAAATTTTGTATGGGAAAATAAGGAGGGATCATACCGTGGCATATGTGGAAATGGATACAGATGTGGCAGTTGTTGGTGCTGGACATGCCGGATGTGAAGCGGCTCTTGCCTGTGCAAGACTGGGACTGTTAACCACGATATTTACCGTCAGTGTAGACAGTATTGCGCTGATGCCCTGTAATCCTAATATTGGCGGAAGTTCTAAAGGGCATCTGGTACGCGAGATCGACGCACTCGGCGGAGAGATGGGAAAGGTGATTGACAAGACCTTTATCCAGTCTAAGATGTTAAATAAATCTAAAGGTCCCGCCGTGCATTCTCTGCGTGCCCAGGCAGATAAGGCAGAATACAGCCGTACGATGCGCAGAGTTTTAGAACAGACAGAAAATCTGTGGATTGTGCAGGCAGAAGTGGCAGAGATTCTTGCTGAAGATCAGAAAGTGACAGGTGTGCGTCTCTGTTCCGGAGCCGTCTATCATGCGAAAGCAGTGATCTTATGTACTGGTACCTACTTAAAAGCCAGATGTATCTACGGAGATGTAAGCACTTATACCGGACCCAATGGCTTACAGGCAGCCAATTATCTCAGTGAATCACTTAAAAATCTTGGGATTGAACTCTACCGTTTTAAGACAGGTACGCCAGCCAGAATAGACCGGCGTTCCATAGATTTTAGCAAGATGGAAGAACAGTTTGGAGATGAACGGGTGGTACCTTTTTCCTTTACTACTGATCCGGATACCCTACAGATCCCACAAGTTTCTTGCTGGCTTACGTACACCAACGAAAAAACTCATGAGATTATCCGCGGGAATTTGGATCGGTCTCCGTTGTATTCTGGAGATATCGAAGGTACCGGGCCTCGGTATTGCCCATCTATCGAAGACAAGGTGGTAAGATTTTCTGATAAAAACAGACATCAGGTATTTATAGAACCAGAGGGACTCTATACCAATGAGATGTATGTAGGCGGAATGTCCAGTTCTTTGCCGGAGGATGTACAGCATGATATGTATCATACAGTCCCAGGATTAGAACATGCCCGTATTGTCCGCAATGCCTATGCCATCGAATATGACTGTATCAATCCTCAGCAACTGACGCCTACTTTGGAATTTAAAGCGGTCAGTGGTCTTTTCAGCGGCGGACAGTTTAATGGAAGTTCCGGATATGAAGAGGCAGCAGCACAGGGTCTGGTAGCAGGGATTAATGCAGCCCGTAAGATTCTCGGAAAAGAGCAGATTGTGATTGATCGCTCCAGAGGATATATTGGTGTCTTAATCGACGATTTGGTAACCAAAGAAAACAAAGAGCCATATCGCATGATGACTTCCCGTTCAGAATATCGTCTGCTTCTTCGCCAGGATAATGCAGATCAGAGGCTGACGCCTTTGGGGTATGAAGTGGGTCTGATCTCTCAGGAACGTTATGATCAGCTGAAGGAGAAGATCCAACTGATACAGGAGGAAAAAGAACGGTTAGAACATACCATGGTAGGCGCTTCCTCTCGGATTCAAGAAGTATTAAAAAGATATGGGAGTGCAGAACTAAAAACCGCCGCATCTCTGGCAGAGATCCTGCGTAGGCCGGAGATGAACTATGAGCATCTTGCTCCTATAGATCCTGACCGCAGAGAACTTCCGGCAGAAGTAGTGGAACAGGTCGAGATCGATATCAAGTATGATGGTTATATCAAGAGACAATTAAAACAAGTGGAACAATTTCGAAAATTGGAATCAAGGAAAATACCAAAAGATCTGGACTATGATCAGATTCCAAGTCTTAGATTAGAAGCGGTACAAAAATTAAAATTATGTAAACCAATATCCATTGGACAGGCTTCGAGAATCTCTGGTGTATCTCCAGCGGATATTTCTGTACTGTTGGTATATCTGGAAGGGTAAGATATGGAGAAAAAATTAGCTTATATCCAGCAAAAGATCGCAGATTTAGATCTAAAGGTTACAGATGAGCAGGCGATACAGTTCTATCAATATTATAAGATTCTGGTGGAAAAGAATAAAGTGATGAATCTGACGGGGATTACCGAATTTGAAGAGGTGGTACAGAAGCATTTTGTGGATAGTCTTGCGCTTGTGTGGATAAAAGAGTTATCAGATGTGGATAACTTGATCGATGTGGGGACAGGAGCTGGGTTTCCGGGGATTCCGCTGAAGATTATGTTTCCTCATATGAAAGTGACTTTATTGGATTCTTTGAATAAAAGGGTTTTGTTTTTGCGGGAAGTGATGGAAGTATGTGGATTGTCGGAGATTGTGGCGATTCATGGGAGGGCGGAAGATGTGGCGAGAGATGAGGGGTATCGCGAGAAATATGATTTGTGTGTGTCGCGGGCAGTGGCAAATCTGGCGGTATTGAGTGAGTATTGTCTGCCTTTTGTGAAGGTCGGAGGGGTGTTTGTGGCTTATAAGGCGGGGGAGATAAGGGGGGAAGTGGAAGGAGCGGAGAAGGCAATTAAGGTGTTGGGGGGGAGGATGGAGGAGGAGAAAGTGTTTGTGTTGCCGGGGACGGATATTGGGAGAGCGTTTGTGGAGGTGGAGAAGGTGAGAGAGTGCGGAAAGAAGTATCCGCGGAAAGCGGGGGTGGTGTCTAGGACGCCACTTAAGTAGGAGGGGGGACAGTTGAAGCGAAGGAGGCGATAGTTGGCTGCGGGGATCTGAGGATGGGTGGCTATGAGCACAGGGGGGATACAATCTACACAGCACTATTTGTATCCCCCCTGCACTCATAGACGCCCATTCTCAAATACGCAGCCAACTATCGCCTCCTTCGCTTCGACCTGAGAGTGTAGGGAGGAAGAGATGTAGCAGGCTTTTTGTGTTATCTTTTGCCTTATGTAATAGTTCCTATTATACGATACACAGGGAGAGGGGCTACGCCTGGATTTTGTTATGGGATGTATTCGGCTTTCGCTTGCCTAGTGGGGGTGGGTTCGCACAAATAGTGCTGTGTAGATTGGAGCGGACTGTTTACTGATTTTGTATGAGCCAGGCGAACACGCTTGCGTGTACGACTGGAACATACAAAATTAGTGAACTGTCCGATACACTCTATGCAGACATTTGTCGAACCCACCCCCGCTAGGCAAGTGAAAGCCGGATGCATCCCATCATACAGAATCCAGGCGTAGCCCCTCTCTCGTCGCCCCCACTCCCTTTCGGTTTTGAACATCTATATCTTATTTATTATCCAGATAGAGAAGTACATATTTTAATATTTCTGTTGGTGCTTCTAATTGTGGTAGTAATTTGGTGTATTCTATATATTCTACTTCGATAGCGGGGTTGTAATATTGGTATTCTTTGATGGTTGCTTCGATACCAGGGATCTCGCGGCCGGCCAGGATATGAATATTTTGATTGATGTTTTTCAGGGTGCGGATGATGTTAGTGTTGGTGTATTTTCCTACCAGGCTGGCATAGAGATTTTTGGCTTTTCGGGCGGTAAGGTGTGCGGATTCGTAGTAGTAGTCAATCAGGGCTTCTGGAATGGATTCTTGATCGTAAAAGTAATGTTCTTCAAAAGTTTGAATGATTTTTTTGCGGCTGCTCTTTATATGATAGATAAAAGTACCAATAATAGGGGTTTTTAGGATAAATTCTGCGGTTTTGGTGCGTTTGGAAGGTGTTTTGCGCAGGCTGTGGATGCTTTCGGGGTTGATTAAGATCAGTTCTGCGTAGGCTTCTTCATTGATATTGCAGGCACCGAGGACGAAAGATGCTGATTTTCCGGTGGCAAGGATGCTGGTTTTCTTTTTGATGATATTACGGATAAAATCATTGATTAATTGGGTGTAGAGATAACTGGTATAAGTGATCCCAGGCCGCTCGGAGAGGCCGCAGCCAAGTAAATCGATGGTGTAGACCGTATGTGTTTTGGAGAGAACAGGGATGATTTTATTCCATTCAATGGAGGAACTGTCTTCTCTCAGGTTGTGAATGAGAAGAACAGGTTTTCCTTCTCCAGTTACACTGTAACTGATATCACCAAATCTCCAATGGTAGATATCTCTGGTGTGTTTCGATAAAAGTTCTTTGGATACAGCCAGTTTGTCGACGATCTTGTTGATAATAGATAGAGTGGTCAAAGAGGTGATGCTCAGACCAATTAATGAAAAGACAGCGGTGATTTTTTTATTCATATTGTGTTACTCCTTTATGGGGCCAATCGAGTATTTGTTGCACATTGAACAATAGTATTGTTTTATTATAATTGTATACTATATGTGTGGGTACTTCAAGAAAAAAATAATGTTTCACGTGAAACAGTGAGGGAGTGGGTGTATAATACGTTTATAGAAGGTTTAGAGGAAGATAGTGTCGAAGGAGGAGTGATGAAGGTAAATACATATGTAAGTGGTGCAGTTTGTAGGTTTGCTTATTGGTTTGCGCATGGTACGCTGGGACATCCGATGTTAGAGGGAATATCGTATGTTGGAGAAGCGATGATGGAAGAGAGCAGCTTTGTTGAGCAGGCTTTTGCTATATTTATGAATAATCTTCAGTTGGATGAAGAGGGGAGGGTGTTGAATTTTCGATATTGTGAGGAAAGGGCAGCACAATATATCAGGAGCTATTTTGACAGGGATTATAAGATTATGCCTCCATTAGATGAGTGGGAAGTGGAATTATATCATTATAATTAGGTGAGGGGAAGAAGTTATGGAAAAGAATAAGTGGTGGAAGCGTCTGTATCCGATACGGGTTCCTTCAGGATGGAATATGGTGCTTCACAAGTTAGAATGGATTGAAGCGGAAGAATTAGAAAAAGATGATAAAGTATGGCTTTTTCATTTTGTGCAGGATATTTTATATATGGAGAGGACATATGAGCGTAAAGTGAATAAACAGGTAGAAAAACAGGTAATAAGTATTGATCTGGGATGGTATCCGGATGGCATACCAGAAGGAGCTTATATATTACAGGCGATTTTGAATCATAATTGGGAAGAACCTTTATTAGAATATAAAAGCAGGAGTACAAAAGAAGTTGTAGAACAATTGGAGGAATGGTTATATTTGTATTTTTCGTCTGGATTTTTGGATGAGAAAATATTTAGAAAAAATGTTTCACGTGAAACATAGTTGTGATATACTGAAGATATGATGCCACGGATTACTCCGATTGATTCTGGCATCAAGATCTTAGATAGCAACATCAGAAAAAAGACAGGAAATAAAGGAGATATACGTGGGAAGAATAATTGCAGTTGCAAATCAGAAGGGCGGTGTAGGTAAAACGACGACTGCCATTAATCTGTCAGCTTGTCTGGCAGAGGTTGGACAGAAAGTATTGACGATTGATCTGGACCCTCAGGGGAATACAACCAGTGGACTTGGTGTGGATAAGGAAAAAGTGGAAGACAGTGTCTATGAATTGATACTGGGAGAATGTAAGATTGACACCTGTATCATAGAAACTGAGATAGAAAATCAATATTTGATTCCATCCAATGTCAATTTGGCAGGTGCGGAGATCGAATTAATTGATATTGAAGGAAAAGAGTATATTTTAAAGAAAGAGGTAGATAAAGTTGCAAAAAATTATGATTTTGTGATAATAGATTGCCCTCCTTCTTTAAATATGCTGACAGTTAATGCTTTAACAACAGCAGACACGGTCTTAGTACCAATTCAATGTGAATATTATGCTTTGGAAGGTTTGAGTCAGTTGATTCGTACCATTGATTTGGTGAAAACAAGGTTAAATGCTGATCTGGAGATTGAAGGAGTTGTCTTTACCATGTATGATGCTAGGACCAATCTTTCTCTACAGGTGGTGGAAAATGTAAAAGGATATCTAAAACAAAATATTTATAAGACGATTATACCGAGAAATGTACGTCTGGCAGAAGCACCCAGCCATGGGATGCCAATTAATCTGTATGATAAGCGTTCTTCTGGTGCTGAGAGTTACCGGTTGCTGGCGCAGGAAGTATTACATAGAGGGGAGAAGGAATGGCAGTAAAAAGAGGAGGATTAGGTAAAGGACTTGACAGTTTGATCCCTGATAATGGGAAGATGCTGGAAAGTGAGAAAAAGGTTAAGGTAGTAGAGAAAGTTATAGAAAAGATTGTTGAAAAACCCACAGAAGTAAAGCTGAAGATCAATCAGATAGAACCGAACCGAGAGCAGCCAAGAAAATATTTTGATGAAGAATCCATCCAGGAACTTACAGAATCTATCCGGCAATTTGGAGTCTTGCAGCCTTTGATCGTACGAAACAGAGGGGATTATTATGAGATTATAGCCGGAGAGCGCAGATGGCGTGCAGCTATGGTAGCAGGCTTGAAAGAAGTTCCGGTTATTATCCGTGAGATGACGGAACAGGAAGTAATCGAGATCTCTTTGATCGAAAATATTCAGAGAGAAAATCTCAATCCGATTGAAGAAGCTGCGGCTTTTAAACGTCTTTTAACAGAATTTCAGTTGACACAAGAAGAAGTGGCAGAGCGGGTGTCAAAGAGTAGAACAGCTGTGACAAATTCTATGCGTCTGTTAAAATTAGATGAGAGAGTACAACAGATGGTGATTGATAAAATGTTGACAACCGGCCATGCGCGTGCACTGTTGGCAGTGGAAGACCATGATCTTCAGTTTCAGATCGGCAATCGAATCTTTAATGAGAGATTGAGCGTGCGCGAAGTTGAGAAACTGGTGAAAAAAATAGGTAAAGAAAAACCAGTGAAAAAAGAAGATGATACACAGTTAAAGGCAGTTTTTCAGGATCTGGAAGAGAAAATGAAGGCTGCTCTGGGTACAAAAGTTTTCATAAACCGTAAAAATGACCAAAAAGGGAAGATCGAGATCGAATATTATTCTATGGATGAGTTGGAACGTCTGATGGAGATCTTAGTTAAGTAGACATAAAAAATACGGAGGAGAAAAGATGAAAAGTCCAATTTTGGAATATCTGGCGATGTACGGAGTAGACCCGGCTTATATAATCTTCGGGCTTGGGGGATTGACTTTGATTTTAATCATTGCCTTAATTTTGGTTCTTGTAAAGATGAAAAAACTGTATAAAAAATATGACCTTTTTATGCGCGGCAAAGATATGGAATCCATGGAAGATACTGTGGTGAGCCAATTTGAACGGCTGGAAAAATTAGAAGAGGCCAATCAGAAAAATGAGGACAGGCTGTCGGCTGTAGAAGAAAACATGCAGAGTGTTTATCAGAAAATTGGTCTGGTAAAATATGATGCGTTCCGGGAGATGAGCGGAAAATTAAGTTATGCATTGGCACTTTTAGATCAGAATAACAATGGAATTATTGTCAGTTCTATGTACAGTCGGGAAGGATGTTATTCCTATGCAAAAGAGATTATTCGCGGAGAATCTTATATTACTTTGTCGGAAGAAGAAAAAGAAGCGCTGGATTCCGCGATAAATGGAGATAAAATTTTATAAATATTGAAAAATCCTTGCAAAATTTTGGATACTATCTTAATATGAGTAAAGATATCTGCACATACAGGAGGAATCGATCATGTTAGATTTAAAATTTGTCAGGGAAAATCCTGACATTGTAAAACAAAATATTAAAAATAAATTTCAGGAACAAAAGTTACCGCTTGTAGATGAGGTCATCGAATTAGATGCTAAGAGAAGAAGTGCACAGCAGGAAGCGGACAAGCTGCGTGCAGAACGCAATAAGTTATCTAAGCAGATTGGCGGATTGATGGGACAAGGCAAAAAAGAAGAAGCGGAAGCGGTCAAAAAACAAGTGGGAGCAGATTCGGCCCGTTTGGAAGAACTGTCTGTTTTGGAGAAAGAACTGGATGAAAAAGTAACCAAGATTATGATGGTGATTCCAAATATCATTGATCCTAGTGTTCCCATTGGAAAAGATGACAGTGAAAATGTAGAGATCAAAAGGTATGGAGAACCCGTAGTGCCGGAATTTGAGATCCCCTATCATACCGAGATTATGGAGCGTTTGGATGGATTGGATCTTGACAGCGCTAGAAAAGTGGCAGGAAATGGATTTTATTATTTAACAGGAGATATTGCAAGACTTCATTCTTCTGTGATCTCTTATGCAAGAGATTTTATGATTGACAGAGGATTTACGTATTGTGTGCCTCCTTTTATGATCCGCAGCAATGTGGTGACAGGTGTAATGAGCTTTGCGGAAATGGATGCTATGATGTATAAGATCGAAGGCGAAGATCTCTATCTAATCGGTACCAGTGAACATTCTATGATCGGAAGATTTATCGATACCATTATAAAAGAAGATAAACTTCCTTATACACTGACCAGTTATTCTCCATGTTTTAGAAAAGAGAAGGGTGCTCACGGCATTGAAGAGCGCGGCGTATATCGTATTCACCAGTTTGAAAAACAGGAGATGATCGTAGTCTGCAAACCAGAAGAAAGTCCGATGTGGTTTGATAAATTGTGGCAAAATACTGTAGATCTGTTCCGCTCTATGGATATTCCAGTGCGTACGCTGGAATGTTGCTCCGGCGATTTGGCAGATTTAAAAATAAAATCCATTGATGTGGAAGCATGGTCTCCGAGACAGAAAAAGTATTTTGAAGTTGGAAGCTGTTCCAATCTTGGCGATGCACAGGCAAGAAGATTAAAAATCCGTGTGGACGGTGAAAATGGGAAATACTTTGCGCATACACTAAATAATACAGTGGTTGCTCCGCCTCGTATGTTAATTGCATTTTTGGAAAATAATCTTCAGGAAGACGGCAGTATCCGTATTCCGGAAGTATTGCAGCCTTATATGGGCGGTAAAAAAGAACTCAGATAGTATAATCTTAACCTTAATAGGAGGTACTTTATTGCATCGATATTTAAGAGCCATCGGTTTCAGCGATGTTCAAAAGAAAGAAGAATTTGATGCGTTGGTGGAGTTTACATCAGAAAGTTTTCAAACAGAAGAGATCGCAGTGACGTCGGATGGAGAAGATTTTTTTGAACGCAGAAAAGCATTTGCAGAGCAGATGGGACTTTTAGTCAGAGGAATATACAATGAAAGAGACGAATATCAGATCGAATATTGTATTCCCTATTTTACCGGGAAGACAGAGAGATTTTATGAAGATATGATCATCGAACGTCATGCAGAAAAAGAATCTTATGCGGGCGTATGTGATGATATGAATCTTGGTGTATCTTTGATTTTTTATCTGCAAAATGTGACAGAATATCTCAATCGTAAACGATATGGAATGATGGAGGAAGCCACGACTTCCTTAATCCTCTCCGGCCTGTCTGTAGACGGCAAGATCTTGATGCCAGTCTATCAGAGAACGCCTGTAGTATCTGAGATCAGATCTGCCAAAGAGAGAACGCAGATGCTACAGGCAGCAAGAGATGGAGATGAAGATGCCATAGAAAACCTGACACTGGAAGATATGGACACCTACTCCATGATCTCACAAAGAATTGCAGATGAAGATGTCTTTTCCATTGTTACCACGCATTTTATGCCCTGCGGCGTAGAATGTGATCACTATAACGTCATGGGAGAGATTCTCTCAGTTGAACTTAGAGAGAATAATAAGACACATGAAAAGGTCTATGTCATGACCATCGAGACCAACGAGATCGTACTGGATATCTGTATCAACCAAAAAGATCTCTTAGGCGAACCCGCCCCTGGCAGACGATTTCGAGGAATTATTTGGCTTCAGGGGGTTGTGCATTATGAAGAAAAGTGGTAGAATACATTCGTGGAAATACCACGGATGTTTCCGTAGCTCAGTTGGATAGAGCGACCGCCTCCTAAGCGGTAGGTCGGGTGTTCGAGTCACCTCGGGAACGCTGGAAACATAGCCGAAAACCTTGATTTTAGCAGGTTTTCGGCTTTCTTCATTTCAGCCTTGCCAGCCAACTTTTCACGCTCACTTGCAAAAGAGTGTTTCCCATAATGTCTGGTCTGTTACTGGTCTTCAAATGCTCAGAGAAACAATCCCGAATCCCGGAGGCTGGGAGGCATGTCCGGATTGAACCCACGAACCTGTGCGCGAAGGCTGTTGTCTCCTTCTGCACAATACCACCGGAATTTATTCAGGAGAGCCTTACGGCTTTCCCGCGCGTTCTCAAGAAAATGGGGGGCGTTCTCATGAAAGTGAGGACCCAGCCGGAGCGCACTTTGCAGGTCTCCGTCAAACTGAGCCAGGTGCTCTTTATCCAGGCGAAGATAATCGAAGCAGAAGAGACATTGCGTGGCGTCAAATTCCTTCTTTGCCTTCACTGCCAGGTCGTACTTTTTCACCGCGACATGATAGGTCTTTTCCCTGTCTGCCAGATCCTTTTCCAGTTTTTCCAGATAGTCCGGGTACTGTCGCAGCCTGCGCCCATACTCTTCCCTGGCTTTCTTCGCCTGTTCATACTTTTGTTCTGCGTCTAGCCAGGCATCTTTCCGCTTCTTTGCCTCCTGACGGTATACCGCCTCATAGAGTTTCTTTCCTGCCAGGAAAAAGACGCAGCCGCTGTACAGATCCACCGCCAGCGGAATGTTGAGAGACGTCTCCTGACTCCCTTCCAGAGCATGCTGCAGCGCATCCATATGGCTTGAATCCAGTATACAGAATCCGGCGCGGTCCAGGCGCCAGCCCTCCAAAGCCGTAGCGCTGGCCAAATCCTTTTTATGAAACTCGTAGCCCCGCGGGCTGCTGCAGTATGCTCCGAACAGACTCATAGAGAAGTCCCGCTTTCTCCGGGACCCTATGGTGAAGGGTTCCGTCCTGGGCTTATCCCCCACCTCTTCTGGATTCTCCTGCTTGATCAGAGGATATCCGCTATCCTGCAGCCAGGTCTTGATCCGGATATGAAGAGCCATCCGCGCCAGCCGGCCGGTCAGCCACAGCAGGTAGTCCACCGACGCCATGCCCTTTTTGGTCCTGACGCGGCATTTCAGATTATGTAGTCGGCTGGAGATCTCCGTCCCGCCAGTCTCACACTCCCTGCGCAGCTTTTCCGCCAGCTTTGTCAGGTCTTTCTTTCGCTGTGCCATGCTGATACTTTTTCGCTCCTGACCGGCCGGATTTGACGTCTTTTTTCGTTTGTCGTCGTATTGTTTACTTGACGGGAGTAACAACAGGCTTACCGTCCTGATCAACCAGCACAGTCAGTCCGGTGCCATTTGCTTTATTATGGGAAGCCATCAGGTAATTCACGCCGGTTTCCGTATCTACGATGATCTTTGCCACATTTACAAGGCCCTGGTTATATACTTCTACAAAGCGGTCTTTCGCCATATGCTCACCTCCTCTCTTGTCTTTTTCCCTGGCAGTATGATGATACCACATTGACGGAGCGCTGTGTTTCAAATTTCTTAAATAAATAAGCCCGGTGTGTGCGGATAAAGCGGTTTCCCAACCGATTTTCCAATTCATTGAGACTGCCTAAAAAATCCATTCGGCTGTTGGACGTATGGAGTAAAATGTGATGGGGACGGAGGCAGTTTCAAAAAAGAGAATATCGCGTAAGGGGACATGCCGCACCGTTTCTCCTGTCCGCAATGTAAACATTTCTGCCAGCTCTTGGCGCAATTATTATAGCATTGTCTTATGGGGATAGCAAGGATTGGATAAAAGTTTCGCTTGCACCTTCTTTGAAAAACTGCTAATATCTTGCTAAAGCGAAAGAGAGTTGATCCCATGGCCAGTGTTCTGGTTGTTGAAGATGAAAAGAATATGCAGGAGATTATAGCGGAATATATGCAGCGCGGCGGGCATACTTGTTTTATGGCAGATGATGGTATCGATGCGCTTATGGTTCTGAAAAATGATCCTGTGGATCTGATGATTCTGGATATTATGATGCCCCATCTTGACGGGTTTTCTGTCTGTAAGATGGCGAGGGAAATGAGTGGTCTTCCTATTATCATGCTGACGGCCAAAAGCAATGAGGACGACAAATTAAAAGGATATGATCTGGGAGCAGATGATTATATGACAAAACCTTTCAGCCCGAACGTGCTTCTGGCAAAAGTAAATGCTTTGCTGCGCCGTTCTTCTGTCCTTTTGGCAGATACTTTAAACGCTGGAAAGATCTCTGTTATCCCAGCTTCTCATAAAGTTTTTCTGGATGGGCAGGAGATTGCACTGACCTACAAAGAATATGAACTGCTTCATTTTTTTATCTCAAACCCAGGTCAGGTCTTCAGCCGGGAACAGTTATTGAACCGGATATGGGGATATGACTTTACAGGAACTACCAGAACCGTAGACACACATATTAAAACCCTCAGACAGAAATTAGGTGAGGAGGGCAGGCATATCGTTACGCTCATCCGGTCTGGCTACAAATTCGAGGTGAGGGTATGAAAATAAGTGATCACAGGAAGGTCTTTACGGTCCGGAAAAAAATACTGCTGGCTTCTAAACTGATGGGAGTGATTCTGGTATTATCTTGTGTGTTTTTTACCAGGCTGCCTTTTAGCTCAGATGCTTCTCTGATGATCTGGCTTCTGTTTGTAGTTGTTTTGATCTGTGTGATTGATTTGTGGATGGCACAAGTGATCTCAAAACCTGTATCTGAACTGAATGATGCAGCAAGCCGTATGGCAAACTTAGATTTCTCCCGGTTTTGCAGGGTTGCAGGGCAGGATGAATTGGGAGAGCTTTCCCACAGCCTGAATGTGATGGCTGGTAGTCTTCAGAAAGCATTTGAGGAACTCGAACAGGCAAATATAAAGCTGGAACAGGATATAGAGAAAAAGAAGCGTCTGCTGGCTGAGAGAAAAGAGCTGGTGGACAATCTTTCTCACGAGATGAAGACTCCCTTAGGCGTGATCCGGGCATATGCCGAAGGATTACAGGATGAAACTGATGATGCAAAAAAACAGAATTATTATAAGGTCATCATAGCAGAGACAGAACGTATGAGTAACCTGATCACGACCCTGCTTGACCTGTCTGCGCTGGAATATGGAGCCGCAGATCTTCAACCGGAACGTTTTGATTTTGTAGAATTATTGGAAACTGTTGCCGGGCGATTGCTGATAGATGCTCCGGACACTTGTTTTGAATTACAGTATGAATTACCAGATCTTCCGGTCTATGTTGATACCGACAAGAGCCGGATGGAGCAGGTACTGAACAACCTGATTGTCAATGCGAAGAGAAATGTCCGTTCAGGCGGCATCTTGAGACTGTTACTGAGAGAACACGATGGTATGCTGGATGTTTCCATCTATAATCAGGGACATCCCATCGCACAGGAAAATCTTTCAAAGATCTGGACAAAATTTTATCGTGATAACAATACAGATTACAGCGGTTCTGGATTGGGCCTTGCGATTGTAGCACAGATTCTTTCTATGCAGCATCTGAAGTATGGCGCAGTAAACCGTCCGGACGGAGTGGAGTTCTATTTTTCCATTCCTACGACAGATCTTCACAAAATGGCTTCGATTACGGAAACGTAACAGAGGCTTTTTCTTTTTTGTCAGAAAAGATTTCACAGAGACTTCACAGCGATCTCACATGGACTTCAAGTCATTATCCTATTCTTATCCCAACAGATCATAGCAGCATCCATCCGGACAAAGCTTTGGAAGGATGAGCCGAAATGGAGGGGTGAAAAATGATGGAAGTAAAAGATCTGACTTTTTCCTATGGAAAAGACAAACAGGCATTGCGTGGCTTGAATTTTATGGTAGAGGATGGGGAGATATTTGGATTTTTGGGTCCAAATGGCTCCGGGAAGTCCACGACCCAGAAAATATTGACCGGCATCCTGAAAGGGTATGGCGGTATGGTGTCAGTGTTCGGAAAAGATTTAAAGAGTGTATATACACAGGAGTTTTTTCAAAAAATCGGTATGCTGTTTGAATTTCCATATCTGTATGCCAATATAAGCGCTCTTGACAACTTGCGCTATTTTTCTTCTTTCTATCCCAAAGAACAACTGCGTGATCCCGAAGAGGTGCTCGATGAACTGGAATTTAAAAAAGATTTCTTAAAAAAACCAGTATCCACTTACTCCAAGGGGATGCGCCAGCGTGTCAGTATGGCAAGAGTTCTGATCAGCAGCCCAAAACTTTTGTTTTTAGATGAGCCTACGAGCGGTCTTGATCCTGCCGGGGCTGTCCTCTTTCGCAGGATCATAGAAAAAGAACGTAAAAAAGGAACAACAATATTTGTGACGACCCACAATATGCTGGACGCTGATCTGCTCTGCGATCGCGTGGCGTTTATTTCAGATGGGAAGATAGTAGCCATTGATACGCCGAAAAATCTAAAGGAGCAAAACAGTAATCACAGCATAGTCGTTACTTATCAGTATCAGGGCAGACGAAAAGAACAGACAATAAAAGCCCTGGATGTAAAAGCGGGTATTCCTTTTTCCTATGATGAACTGATTAGTATTCATTCTCAGGAGCCGACCCTGGAAGATATTTTTATCCAGTATACAGGAAGGAGGCTGTCATGATCTGGAAAAGCCTTTCTTCTTTGTTTAAAAAAGACTGCCGCATGATGGTATCAGGAAAATTTTTCTATCTTGCACTGGGATCACTTGTATTCTATACATTGTTTATCCACATTGGCTATCTGAATTTTATGCAGGATAATGCCGGGATCTACCAGGTGTATCTCTATGATCCGGCAGGAATATATCCACAAATGTCGCCGCTTGTCCATCCGACAGATTCTTTGGAAAGTCTGGATGAGGCGCTTGCCGAGGACAGAAGCGGAGGCGTTGGAATCCACGTCGAGGAGGGCAAGCCCAATCTTATACTCTATGCAGGAACAGAAAAAGTGGACCGCCACAGAGCAGATTATGCACTCTTGCTTCTACAGTCTGGCAGTGACTATAAACCGGAAATCGTGGGGGAATATCCCTTAGAATCAAAACTGCGCAGAGAGATCACTTGTGAACTGCTGTTTATTGAGATGGTTGCTGTAGGGTTTTTGGGGATTGCGTCTGTACTGTTTAAAGAAAAACAGATGGGAGTGATCCACATCCATGCTATTATGCCGCTGAAAAAGAGTCTGTTTATATGTTCCAAGGTCTTTCTTTTTCTGCTTACGGATCTGGTTTTTGCAGTTTTTTTAACGCTGTTCAACGTGGGATTTAGAGAAGCAGGAGCTATTTTGCCCGCGGTACTGGTACAGACAGGGATCTTGTCCCTGATGATGGCTTTCACAGGCTTTGTCTGTACGATGCTGTTAAAAGATTTTAAACAATTTTCTCTGGCCTATCTGGTGATCACACTTTTTATGGCAACTCCGGTCTTTTTATCGGCCAACACTGCGATTAAGACGGACTGGATCTGCTACCATCCGTTTTATCATGTGTATATGGGCTTGAAAGATGCTTTTTTTGGTACGCCTGTGTCAAATCCGGTTTATTATCTTTGTGCAGCAGGTGCCGTCATCCTGCTCTTTGGCATTACCACGATAGCATTTCGCAGGGAAATGGGAAAGGAGGGCTGAGTATGAAAGGTTTGATCTGTCAGATGAAAAGTGTTGGGAGAGACAGATTTTGCATCTTGTCATTTCTCCTGCCTGTGGTGGTAGCTCTTGCACTGAATGTGACGGGTTCTATTGACCTTTCTTCGTTAGGAGAATATTATTTTTGTGTGGTGGATGGTGAGGTCACGGATGAAGTGCAGGAATGGCTTTGGGGATACGGCGATGTTATGGTCTGTCAGACAAGAGAAGAATGGATTTCGGCAATCAGAGAGCCGTCTACCAATCTGATTGGTGTGGAGATGGATAAAAAAGGTGTCCGGACAATCGTATCGGGCGATGAATTGCCGCTGTGGCAGCAGGCAGCAGCCACACTTCCAGCTCTCTATGAACAGAGGGGGGCGGCAGCAGAGGTCAGCATACAGATTTTGGATCAGCCTGATGTGCTGGCAGGGATCAAGTATCTTTTTATGGCGATGACACTGATTACCGCTATGTATATGGGCTGTACGTTTAATGCAATGAATATCATCTCTGAAAAGGAAGAAGGCGTCTCGCTGATCAACGAGATACTGCCTATGACACCCAGACAATATGTGGTTCAGAAAATTTTCATCGGCTTTGTGTTTGGCTGCCTGTCTGCATTGATTGCAGCGGCTGTCTGTTTCAGGCTTTCCCCTGCGGGGGCAGCGGTCATGTTTGTGCTGACGATACTGTCAGCTTTTGTAGCAGCTCTGGCAGGCTTGCTGATCGGCCGTATTTCAGATGAAATGATGATAGGCGTGGCATATATCAAAATAGTTATGATTGTATTTATAGCGGTTCCTCTTCTAAAATAACTGGCGATGGCAGACAATAAGATTCTCTCTGACATCTGCTATCTGATCCCGTCCACTGCCACTTTTGAGGGCGTTATGGATCTGGGGAACGGCAGTATGGCGACGGCTGGCATAGATATGGTGATTCTGATGGTGCATTGTGCGGGCTGGATGTTGTTATTGGGGTGGCATCATAAATTGGTAACACCAAATGGGAAATAGATGATATACTTAATGAAAGAAGGGATTGGCAATCGACTTAAGAAAGAAGTGCTGACATGAAACAGAGATTATTGATCGTGGATGATGAACAGGGGATTGTAGATATCATAAAGAGCTATTTTTCAGAAGAGTATGAGATTCTGACTGCCTGCAATGGACAGGAAGCTGTCAAAAAGGCAGAAAAGCAGCCTGACCTGATCCTTCTGGACATCAATATGCCGGGGATGGATGGTCTCTCGGTCTGCCGTAGTATCCGTGATCATGTGAGTTGTCCGATTCTTTTTTTGACAGCCCGTGTGGAATCCGCAGATCAGGTCATAGGATTTCAGGCAGGCGGGGATGACTATATTGTGAAACCCTTTGACCTGGAGGAATTACATGCAAGAGTTGCCGCACATCTTAGAAGAGAACGGAGGCGGCAGAATCCTTCAGCAGTAAAATTTTTTGGAGTGCTCGCCATTGATTATGCTGCCCGCACTGTGACGGCAGACGGAGAGACGGTGGCATTTTCTAAGCGTGAATTTGATATTTTGGAGTTGCTTTCTCTGCATGCAGGACAAGTGTTTGACAGAGAGCATATCTATGAAAGTATCTGGGGGATCGATGGAGAGGGCAGCAGCGATGTGGTGATGGAGCATATCCGAAAGATCCGGGCAAAACTGGCGGTTCACACATTAACCAATTATATCGAGACGGTCTGGGGGTGTGGGTATCGATGGAACGGCTGAAAAATATGGGACTGAAGCGCTGTTTTTTCTTGTTGTCTGTTCTGTGTCTGGCGACAGCGCTGGCATTGATGCTGTCGGTTAACCTGCTCTGCGAAGGCATTGCGAAGCGGTATCCACAGGGAGGGCTTTCCATTGACTATTCTACTGGTGTGTTTAAAAGGCTTGAGGAACCTGACCAGGAGCAGAGGCAGATTTTAGATTTTTTGAGTGGTGTCCAGTTGTTTTCGGTGATTTTGTTTCCTGTCGGAGGGTTGGGCATCGCAGGGGTTTTATTCTATCATCTGAAGTTAAAACGCCCGATTGCAGTCCTTCAGATGGGGACTGAGCGTATCCGGAATCAGGACCTTAACTTTTCCATGCCAGAGATATCGACAGATGAATTGGGACAGATCTGTGCAGCATTTGAACTGATGAGAGCAGAGCTTTTGAAGACAAATCAGGAACTGTGGCAGCAGGCAGAGGAGCGAAAAAGACTCAATGCGGCTTTTGCCCATGACCTGAGAAATCCCATCACTGTACTGAAAGGAAGTATCCGGCTTTTGAAAAGCGGACGGGCGGATGAGCATACGCTAAAGCGGATGGATAATTATGTACAGCGGATCGAACAGTATGTGGAGGCCATGAGCAGTATTCAGAGATTAGAGCAGCTTCATGTGCAATTTAGTGAGATCACGGATACTGTGCTTCGGGAGGAATTAGAAGAGACCGCATGTCTTCTTGCTCCAAAATGCGCGATTCAGCTGTCTGTAGCGGATCTGAAAGTCATTCAGATCGACCATGGGATCTTTTTGACCGTGGCAGAAAATCTCATGGGAAATGCAGCCCGTTTTGCCCGTGAAAAACTGGAGATCAGTCTTACTCTGAGAGGAGATCTTCTGTGTCTTACTGTGTCGGACGACGGCTCTGGTTTTCCTGAGAGATTGTTAAAGCATGGTCCAAAACCTTTTGAAAAATTAGAAGAAAGCCCGGAGCATTTTGGCATGGGACTCTATGGAAGCAGTCTTTTGTGCCTGAAACATGGCGGAGAACTTCGCCTTAAGAACCGACCATCTGGGGGCGCCGAGGCTATGGCATTGTTCCAGATAAAATCTTGAGAATTTCTTGAGATTTATCCGTTACACTCTTCTTACAGCATAACAGAACCCACATCGTATAGGATTGTCTGTGTGGATGCTGAATGATGATAAGGAGAGTGTATTTTTATGAAGATCGAAGCAAAAGAGCTTTCCAAGGTCTACGGGAAGGGAGAGAGTCAGGTGATGGCACTGAATCGGGTTTCATTTCAGATCATGCCAGGTGATTTTATCTCCATTACAGGGCCTTCGGGCAGCGGAAAAAGCACGCTGCTCCATCTGTTGTCCGGGCTGGATGAGCCGACTGGCGGCTGTCTGACCTATGATGGCAAAGAGATCTACAGTTTTTCTGACCAGGAGAGATCTGCCTTTCGGCGCAGAAGCATTGGTTTTGTCTTTCAGCAGTTTCATCTGCTTCCGGTCCTGACTGCCCAGGAAAATATCCTGATGCCTCTGCTGCTTGACAAAAAGCAGCCGGATGAGACCTATCTAAAGCAGCTGTCACAGATGCTTGGCATCGACAGCCGCTTAAGTCATCTGCCCCATGAACTTTCAGGAGGGCAGCAGCAGAGGGTGGCGATCGCACGTGCCCTGATCGCAAAGCCAGACATAATCTTTGCAGATGAGCCGACTGGAAATCTCGACACTAAAAGCGGCAGGGAAGTGATGGAACTGCTGCGGGCGATACATGAAAAGATGGGGAAAACGCTGGTTGTCATCACCCATGACAATCGTGTGGCAGGGATGGCTGACCGGAGGTTTTCCATTGTGGACGGCGTGTTGACGGAGGTGGACGAAAGATGAAAAGCTATCTGATTCTGGCGAGAAAGGAAGTGCTTTCGCAGAAACTGACATCTTTTTTGATCCTGACTGCTGTAATTCTGTCTACCATGATGACTGCCGCAGTAGGACAGTCCGCAGGCGTACTTTTTGCTATGCGTCAGCAGCAGGCTATCACCATCGGCGGAGACCGTTATGCCACCTTTGTGCAGCTGACAGAAGAACAGGCGCAGATACTGGAAAAAGATCCGCGTCTGTCCTATACGGGCCGTTTTATCCCTCTGGGAGATCAGAAGCTGAATGAGCAGCTTTCTCTGGATCTGGCGGAATACTGGGAGGACGAAACTAGCACAAGGCCTGCCTGGTCTCGCCTGGCACAGGGCAGACTGCCCAAGGCTCCTATGGAGATTGCCCTGCCAGAAGATGCTCTGCAGTTTCTGGGATTTAATGGGAAGACAGGCGATACGATTTCGCTCTCTCTTTCTAAAGCACTGCGCCATGGAATTGTGGTAGATGATTATGATTACACGGCAAAGTTTACTCTGGTGGGAATCACAGAGAGTAATTTTCTGAGTTATACCGGGGGGCATATCCTGGGCCTTGCAGGGCGGGGAACAGCAGAAAAGATTCTTCCTTCGGAGTATCTCTATTATAATGTGGATATCCGTACAGAAGGGAGAAAGGAGTTTCAGTCTGTGATGGACGATCTTGGCGAAAAACTTAAGATTCATGAACTGGATACTCTTTATAATGTCCCTCTTTTGAACGCTCTGGGGATTTCTTATGATACGGAGGCGGCGGATACAGATCTGGCAGTAGAGGATACTGGTTTTTCCTGGCTGATATTTGCAGGGGTACTGGTAGTCTTGTTGATTCTTCTGGCAGCCGGGCTTGTGATCTACAATATTCTGAAGATCTCCGTCTCCCAACGCCTTGGACAATATGGCATACTTTGGGCATTGGGTGCAGAAAAGGGCCAGCTTTATGCCGTGGTCGTCACAGAGATATTATGCCTGTGTATGGTGGGGATTCCCACAGGTCTGCTGCTTGGTTCCCTGTCTGCAAAGGGAATCTTGTTAGCAGCCCTGAATCAGATCTCGCCGGAGATGTTTTTGGTGGGAGACAGGGAACAGCTTCAGATATTGATCGATGCAAATAGTACTGGAAAATGGGCTTATCTGTTGATCAGTGCTTTTATAACACTGTTATTTGCATTTTTGGCGGCGGCTCCGGCAGCCCGGTATGCAGCCAGAGTCTCTCCGGTCACAGCTATGTCAGGAACTGGGGTACGAATAAAACGCAGAAGATGTAATAACAGAAAGATCCGGAATTTTGAACGGTATTATGCCAGGCTGAATCTGAGCCGGAGCAAAGGAAGAACTGCGGTAACAGTTCTGTCTCTGGTCATGAGTATTACAGTCTTTATCACGCTGCAGAGTTTTTTATCCCTGATTGGAGTATCTGGTTCTTTACCGGAGCATCTGGGAGATTATTCCATTGTCAATCAATATGAAGGCATCTCTCCCAAAGAGCTTCAGATGATGGAAGCAGATGAAAATGTAGATCAGGTGGCGGCGCAGCAGTTTTCCCTCTATGAACTGGATGATCAGAACCGACCAGAAGGAGTGGAGACGGATATCACTTTAGGGGTTGGGGAGACATTCCAGATTTTCGGATTCAATGATACCTGGATGGACTATGGGTTTGCTTCCAGGCTTACAATAGAACAATTAGAACAGTTAAAAGCAGGAGAAGGCTGTGTGGTCCGTAATCCCATTCCTATGCAGATCGAAGGAGTATCCTTTGGTACGACTCATGTAGAACAGGGCAGTACGATTACGGTCTCCGGGAAAAAACTTCCAGTCCTGCTGGCCATGGATGGCTATGACGGCTATTTCAGCGTAGGCAATAACGGGTTTGTGAACGGCGTTCAGGTGCTGGTCAGTGACCGGATCTATACAGACCTTACCAAAAAAGATACTTATGCAGAACTGCGGCCAGGATTAACGGCCGATGCCGACAGGACTGCTTTTGATCAGGCGTTGGAAGAATATTGCAGGCGGATACCAGGGACGGTCACAGTATCCTATGAACAGACGGATCGACAGTATAAGGAGAGCGAAGCCCAGATCCGTCTGCTGGCCTGGGGATTGATTCTGTTCATCGGCCTGATCGGAATCCTGAACATCATCAATACCGTCTACACCAATATCCATACTCGGATCACGGAGATCGGCATACAGCGTGCGGTGGGTATGAGTGCAGGAAGTCTGTTCCGGGTATTTCTGTGGGAAGGGTTTTATTATGGTATCAGTGCGGCGGTGGTCGGAAGTATTGCCGGATATATCGGTACGGTGTTCGTGGAGGCCGGGGCAACAGGTACGATCCGTCTGACAGCAGTCCCCGTGGTTCCTGTGGTCTGCGCATCGCTTTTTTCTGTCGGTGCCTGCATATTGGCAACTGCTGTTCCTTTATATAAGATCAGCAGGATGAATATTGTGGATTCGATGGAATCTGTAGAATAAAAGATCTAATGTGATCAATCGTTTTTCAGGATTTGAGGCGATTGAGATTGTCCAAAATAAATATTTCGTGTAAAATATAACCTGTAAAGGATGATGAACATGAATTTTTATGCTATCTATATCCCTCTGGTGCTTCAGAACATAATCACATTGAGTGTGAATCTGGCGGACAATATCATGCTTGGGGCCTACAGTGAGACCGCACTGGCCGGGGTGGCAGCGGTCAACCAGATACAGTTTGTCTACCAACAGCTTATTATGGCATTAGGGGATGGACTGGTGATCTTTGGAAGTCAGTATTGGGGAAAGGGAGAGGTACAGCCGATCAAAAAGATTTCTGCTTCAGCGATGTATGGGGCGGTTGTATTTGCAGCAGTGCTGTTTGTGCTGGTCAGCCTGTTTCCACAACAGACAGTTAGTATCTTTACTACAGATAGCAGAATTATAAGAGAAGGCGAGATATATCTGGGGATCATACGTTTTACCTATCTCTTTTTTGCTGTGACACAGCTTCTTTTAGCAGCTGTCCGCAGTACGGAGACTGTGAAGATCGCCTCTTGTCTGTCCATTCTTACCTTCTGTATAAACTGCGGAATTAATTATATCTTGATCTTCGGACATTTCGGTGCGCCGCAGCTGGGTGTACAGGGAGCAGCGATCGGGACACTGATAGCACGCATGACAGAAAGTGCTGCAATGCTCTTCTATATCTGGAAAAAAGAGCAGAAATTAAAGATACGATTCAGAGATTTCCTGAAATTTGACTGGGATATTTTGGGAAAATATTACAGGCTGACGGCGCCTATGCTTGTAGTGCAGGGGCTGTGGGGGCTTAATACTGCGCTTCAGACGGTGATCCTGGGGCATATGACGGCGGCGGCAATCGCTGCAAACAGTGCGGCATCCACACTATTTCTGATGGTGAAATCCGCTTCGGTGGGAGCAGCTTCCGCAGCCGCAGTGATCATCGGAAAAGCGACAGGTACAGGGGATCTGGCAAAAGTGCGGGAATATTCTGGAAGGCTTCAGAAGAGATTTGTGATGATCGGAGTAATCTCCGGCGTGTTCTTATATTTTCTGCGGATTCCGGTTCTTGGTCTGTATGATCTGTCACCGGAGACGATGGAGATGGCAAATACATTTTTGATCATCTTAAGTGTCGTCTGTGTCGGGATGTCTTACCAGATGCCGACCAATAATGGGATCATCCGCGGGGGCGGCAATGCGCTGTTTGTCGTGAGGATGGATCTGATCAGTATCTGGGGAATTGTGCTTCCACTGTCCTTTGTGATGGCATTTGTGGTGAAAGCGTCTCCGGCAGTTGTCGTGTGCTGCCTGAATGCAGATCAGATTTTCAAATGTGTACCAGCATATTTAGAGTCTCATTATGGAAACTGGATACGAAGACTGGTCTAGGAGCGATAGATTAGAAGAAAGCAAGTCTGTATGCATAGAAATAGAAAAAAGGCGGAGATGAGCTGTGATGGATCTGTATTATATTGAGGATGACCTGAATATTGCATCCGTGGTGAAAGAATATCTGGAAGGCAAAGGTTTTCGGGTGACGATCTGTGATACGCTGAAAAAGGCGAGGCAGGCCTTAACAGAACGTGTACCAACATTTGTCCTGCTGGACTGGAATATGCCGGACGGCCGTGGGGACAGTCTGTGCCAGTGGATGCGTAGCCAGTGGAGCGAACTGCCGATTATCTTTCTTACGGTTCGTGGAGACTGTGCAGATGTCGTGGCGGGCTTTCAAAGCGGTGCCGATGACTATGTGGTCAAGCCCTTTGCGCTGGAGATCCTGTATTCGCGGATTCAGGCATTGCTGCGAAGAAGTGGTAATGTGGCGAAGCAGTATCTTTCCTGTGATGGAATTATGATCGATCAGAATCGTCAGAGCGTCTCTTGTCATTCTATAGAAATATCCTTAAGTGCAGCAGAATATCAGTTGCTTTTGTTCTTAATGCAAAACAAAGGAAAGACCGTTACCAGAGAGAAAATCTTAGAACAGGTATGGGATATAAAAGGAAATTATGTAAATGATAATACATTAACTGTTACGATGAAACGGTTGCGGGACAGACTTGGTCAGCCGGCCTGTCTGAAAACCGTCAGAAGCGTAGGTTATCGCATGGAGGATACCATATGAGCGGACAGAGACATCGGTTGGTTACTTTTGGGGCGGCACTATTTCTCAGTCTGATGGCTTCTTCTGTCTCTGTGCTGCTCGTTACTTATCATGATCGCCGGCTTCCCTATGACTTGCTGAACAGAATCTGCAGTGAAGTGGAAAAAGAAGATCCAAAGGCAATGGAGATCCTGGCTGGTGCATTAAAGGAATCAATAAAAGGAGATCCTGACGATCTGGCAAAAGAGGATCTATTGGGGGTATTGGGATACGAGGTATCTGATTTTACATCTTCTGCTTACGGACGAGATATGGTATTTGCGGCAGCAGGTTTTGTAACAGGAATGTTTCTTTTTCTCCTGACTTTTTGGTATCGCAATAAGATGGAATCCATACGCATCCGTTCTTTGGCGGAGTATTTAGAGCAGGTGAATATAGGCAAGGCGGTCATCCTCTCTGCTTCCGGCGAGGATGATTTTTCTAAGTTAGAAGATGAGATCTATAAGACCGTGGCCTCTCTCTGTCAGACAAAAGATCTTGCCGTTCAGGCAAAACAAGGATTTGCGGAAAATTTGTCTAATATTGCGCATCAGATTAAGACGCCGATTACGGCGCTTTCGCTGTCTGCCCAGATGATGAAGCAGGAGGTTGGCAGCAAATATATGGAACAGATCGAGAGGCAGATATTGCGGCTGACGCATTTGGAGGAGGCTTTGCTTGTGCTGTCCCGGATGGATGCCGGAACACTGCTTTTGCAGAAGAGAGAAGTAGATGTATTTACTCTGCTTGTGCTGGCGGCGGATAATTTGCAACAATTATTTGATAATTCTAATGTATCGATCGAGATACCAGAGTCAGGAGAGATGGTGCTCATGGCAGACCTGGAGTGGACGATGGAAGCCATGATGAATCTGATGAAAAACTGTATGGAGCACAGCCAAGGGGGAAAGATCTACTGTTCTTATGAACAAAATCCTCTGTATACGGAAATACAGATCTGGGATGATGGGGAAGGGTTTGCCAAAGAAGACATTCCCCATCTTTTTGAACGATTCTATCGGGGACAGAACGCGAGTGAGGGCGGAATCGGCATCGGCCTGGCTCTGGCAAAAGAGATGATAGAGCGCCAAAACGGAACGATACGGGCGAAAAACAGACCCGGAGGAGGCGCTCTTTTTGAGATTCATTTTTACTGTCACTGAGTTGTAACTTTCGTTTGCTATACTAATAGCAGATATAAATGTGAAAGGAACAGATTCAGGATGGAGATTTTAAGATGTGAAGGAGTTAAGAAGGTATATGGCTCTGGCGGCAATCAAGTAACAGCGCTTAATGGGATTGACCTGTCAGTTGATCAAGGGGAATTTGTGGCGCTTATCGGGGCATCTGGTTCCGGTAAGTCTACGCTTTTGCATATCCTTGGCAGTGTGGACAAGCCTACAGAGGGGACGGTCATCGTAGACGGAACTGATCTCTCTAAGTTAAACCAGACACAGGCTGCGATCTTTAGGCGCAGAAAGGTGGGGCTGGTGTATCAGTTTTATAACCTGATTCCCACTCTGACCGTAGAGAAAAATATCCTGATGCCTCTTGCACTTGACAAGAAGAAGCCAAACCAGGAATATTTTGAGAAAGTTGTCAGCTCTCTGGGTATCGCTGACAGGCTTAAGGCTCTGCCAAGCCAGTTATCAGGCGGCCAGCAGCAAAGGGTTGCGATTGCACGCTCGCTGATCTATCGCCCGGCGCTTTTACTGGCGGATGAACCGACGGGGAATCTGGACCAGAAAAATTCCAAAGAGATTATGGATATGCTGAAACTCTCCAATTATAATCTGAAACAGACAATTCTTTTGATCACTCATGATGAAAAGGTGGCTTTGGAAGCCAGACGTGTGATTACCATTGAAGACGGGCGGATTGTCAGTGATGAACAAAGGGGGTGACAGTATGTGGAAGGACTATCTGTCGGGTTATATCAAAAACAACCGTACCTCTGGCTGGTCGGTCAGACTCTCTGCGCTGATCTGTGCACTTTTGTTATCTTTATTATGTGGATTGTTTTATAATACATGGAAATATGAGGTGGAGAGGATTGTACTAGAAGAAGGCGGCTGGCACAGCCGGATCATGGGAAATTTTGATCAAGAAGATCTGGATACGATAAAAAATTTTGCCAATGTAAAAGAAGTGCTGCTCCATGAAGAGGGAAGTAAGGGAGCAGAAGCATCCATCGATATGTACTTTGATGATATAAGATCTGTTTTTTCTGATGTACCTCATATTGCTGATGCGATTGGCGTATCTCCCCAAAAGGTTGTCTATCATTATGAACTGCTGGCGATGTATTTGATACGTGATTCGAAAGACACCGCGCCTAGACTGGTATTT
Organism: uncultured Lachnospiraceae bacterium; assembly: GCA_910585995.1. Classification (GTDB taxonomy): domain Bacteria; phylum Bacillota; class Clostridia; order Lachnospirales; family Lachnospiraceae; genus Hominiventricola. The sequence goes on along the minus strand of CAJUGG010000032.1, from coordinate 98,895 downwards.
CCCATGTTTATTTTGATTACTGTACTGGCGTCTGCTTCGTTGATTGTGATTATACACAATGCCTTTGCGGTGTCTATGAACGCAAGAATCCATCAGTTTGGCATATTTTCAAGCATTGGCGCGACGCCAAGGCAGATTCGAGCTTGTCTTTATCAGGAGGCGGCAGTATTGTGTGCCGTACCGCTCTTAGTGGGAAATCTGCTGGGTATAGCGGGCAGTATGGGGCTGATACAGTTGTCAAATGTGATATTGGGAAGCGAGATAGAAGGACGACACAGGGCAATCCCCAGCTATCATCCCTTGGTGTTGTTGCTGACATTGTCTCTCACAGTGCTCACCATATGGATCTCGGCATGGCTGCCGGCTGTGGGACTGAGCAGGCTGACACCTCTTGAAGCGATCAAAAGTGCCGGGGAATTACAGTTAAAACGAAAGAGAAATTCCCCTTTTCTGCTGCTTTTATTTGGCGTGGAGGGAGAGTTGGCAGGCAATGCATTAAAGGCACAGCGAAAAGCCTTACGGACAGCGTCTGTATCTTTGATCCTTTCTTTTATGGCATTTACTATTATGCAGTGTTTCTTTTCTCTGTCGGGAATCAGCACAAGAGAGACTTATTTTGAAAAATATCAGGACGCATGGGATATCATGGTTACGCTTAAAGATACCGAACTGAATACTTTTAAAGATACCGAAGCACTTCAGAATCTTGCCGGGGTGGAAAGCGCTGTCGTCTATCAGAAGGCCTTAGCAAAGAGACTTGTCACAGAAGAAGAGATCAGTGAAGAGATGAAGGCCTTTGGCGGATTTTCTCATGCTTCAGAGCGTGATGTGACACCCATGGATGGCGGATGGCTCGTAAATGTTCCGCTTGTAATCCTGGATGATAACAGCTTCTTATCTTACTGTGAACAGATCGGTATTGCTTCGCAGCTTGATGGGGCGGTGATATACAATCAGATCCGGGACGTGACCAATCCGGATTTCAGACACCCTGACTATATGCCATATATAAAGATACCCAGAGCTAATGAAAATCATACAAGTGTTCTGAGACAGTCAGGCAAGGAAGATCAGACCGTGGAAATTCATGTTCTGGCTTATACAGAGGAGATGCCGGTATTGAGAGAAGAATATGCCACACTGGATTATTATGAACTGGTACATGTGATCCCTGTGTCACTGTGGGCAGAGATTCAGGGACAGATCAAAGGCGCAGAAGAAGACTGCTATATTCGCGTCCTTGCCAAAGACCATGGATCACCAGAAGCACTGAATACGCTGCAGGATAAGATTGTGCAGCTTGTGGGTGAAAAATATCCCGTTGAATCTGAAAACCGCATCCAGGAATATGAGACAAACAACAAGCAGATCCAGGGAATGAAAACTGTATTGGGATGCTTCTGTATCCTGTTTGCGATGATTGGGGTTGGAAACGTGTTTTCTAATACACTGGGATTTGTGCGTCAAAGAAAAAGAGAATTTGCAAGATATCTGTCGATTGGGATGACCCCAGAGGAACTTAGAAACATGTTTTGCATCGAGGCTCTGGTGATCGCCGGCCGGCCAATCCTGATCAGTCTGTTTGTGGCAGCTATTGTAGTGATATATATGCTGAAACTGAGTTATCTTACAATCGGGGAATTTCTTGCAGAGGCGCCAATACTCCCTATTGCTGTCTTTATGCTGGTTCTGTCAGGCTCTGTGGCGCTGGCTTATCATCTGGCATGGAAAAATGTACGCAAGATCCGTCTGGCAGAAGTCCTTAGAGACGACACGATGATGTAAGATGAATCCGCAGGCTTTGCCAGCAGACATGTTGTCATAAACAATAGATTGCAGGCTTCGCCAGCAAACCTATTGTCATGAATAATGGTCCGGACTTCTGACAGATTCATCGGCAGTCCGGACCATTTTCTTATCCGATACACCAGCGCTCAGGTGTTACATGGAGATCCAGCCCATTACGTTAGCAACAGAGCTTAACAAAATTAATACGATACAGACAGGGGCCAGATATCTCATAAACAGGTTGTACATGTTCTTGCGCTTAAAAGCAGAAGATTGTTCCATCTCCTGTGCGATCCGGTCAAGCCCGACGATGCGGGTGATCAGAAGACAGGTCGCCAGAGCTGCCAGAGGCATCATAATGGAATTGGTCAGAAAATCAAAAAAGTCTAAGATCGACATTCCAAGGGGACAGATAAAATCCCAGATGCCAAAACCAAGAGCCGAAGCACAGCCAAACAGTACAATAATAACTCCCATCAAAAGTGTAGCCTTATGGCGGTTCAGATGCAGCTGGTCTTCAAAAGTAGAGACTCCGGATTCTGCCAGCGAGATCGCACTGGTCAGTGCAGCAAGCAGTACCAGAAGAAAAAACATAAGTCCGGCCACAGAACCAAAGTCCATGCTTGCAAATACTTTGGGGATTGTGATAAACATCAGCGAAGGTCCGGCCTTTAAGGTGTCGGGATTACCACCCGAAAAGGCAAAGACCGCCGGGATGATCATCAGTCCCGCGAGCATCGCGATGGAAGTATCGAAGATCTCCACTTGTGTGGTGGATTTTTCGATATCCACTTCCTTTTTCAGATACGAACCGTAGGTATAGAGTATTCCCATGGCGATGGAGAGGGAATAGAACATCTGCCCCATGGCTGCTACTACCGTCATCCAGGAAAAATGTTCCAGATTGGGAACTAGAAAATAGATTACACCTTCAAAGGCTCCCGGTCTGGTCATGGAATAGATGGCAACAAAGATTGCCAGCAGGACAAGCAGCGGCATCATGATCTTAGAGACACGCTCGATTCCCTGCTTGACCCCGGCAAAGAGAACAGCGATTACCATAAGACTAAACAACAAAAACCATAAGACACTCGAAGAATTGGCGATAAAGCCGGAAAAATAATCATCTCCTGCTAACCCTGCCGTATTGCCGCGCAGATATTCGTACAGATATTTTGTGACCCATCCGCCGATCACGCTGTAATAAGGCACGATCAGCATGGGGATCACGGCATTGATCCATCCGCCAAACCGGAAGGGAGCACTTGTTCCAAACGTCCCAAAAGCGCCCACGGGGCTTCTCTTTGTCATACGTCCCAATGCAGTCTCCGATACAATCAGCGCATAGCCGAATGTCAGCATTAAGATCAGATAGACGAGAAGAAAAATACCGCCTCCATACTTTGCAGCCAGATAGGGAAAGCGCCAGATATTTCCAAGTCCAACAGCCGATCCTGCTACTGCTAATACATACCCCAGTTTTCCTGAGAAGCTGCTGCGCGACTTCCCAGGAGGTGATGAATTGCCTGTGTTGTTACCTTCTTTCATAGTTCTTGATCCTCCTTAGTAGATATATGGACTTATTATATCATCTATCTGCTGTTACAATCAATTCTTAAGTAAGAAGGATTCCTTTTTTCAGCTTTAGGCAGGTATAAAATGAATCGTAGATTCTCTTACGATCACTCGTGATTCCAATTCATACATCTGTGGGGGTACGTTATCATGGATCTGTGCTAACAGAACTTCCACTGCTTTTTTTCCAATCTCCTCTAATGGCTGGGCCAACGCTGTCAATTTTGGACTGATCTCTTTGGCAAGCAAAGAATTGTCAAAACCAGCGATGGCAATATCTTTCGGAACAGAAAATCCCAACTCGCGAAATGCTGCAATAGCTTCACATGCAGTGATATCATCATTGGCAAGATAGGCTTCACAGCGCAGGCCTGTAGTGGCAGCATATTCTCTGACTTTGGTATGTACCTGACTGGCATTCATATTAGCCGGTGCGGGACACTCGATCACATCGGTCAGGCTGATCTGGTGTTCGGCAAGATAGCTCTGAAAGCCGGCATATTTAATGGATGAGGTAGAATCTCGTGTGGGACCTATATATCCGATTTTCTGAAAACCAATATTCAGAAAATGACGTGCCATCTGTTGTCCGCTGGCATAATGTGAGATATATACGCTACTAAAACCCTCTGTTCGTTTGGTAATCATCACCGTAGGGATTTGGAGCCGCTGGTAAGCAACGGTCTGCGTTGCAGAGACTGGTACTGCAATGATACCGTCTACTTTGCGCTTTTTCAGCTCTGTCAGGATATTTTTTTCCTTTTCCTGACTGCGGCGCGTATTGCAGATAATAACATTATATCCCTCATAGAATGCCTGATTCTCCACTGCCTCGATGATCTCACTGAAGAACGGATAGGCTATTTCGGGAACCAGAAGACCGATGACATTTGTGCTGCTTCCGGCCAGGCTTTGCGCGATGATATTGGGTTCGTACTCCAGTTCTTTCACCCAATAAAGAACCTTTTTTCGGGTCTCTGCCTTGACAGACGGATGATTGGAGAGTACACGGGACACAGTGACACGAGAAACTCCAGCTTTATCCGCAATATCCTGCATACTAACCATTATGATTCCACCTTTCCAAAATCTATGGCTATTCTATCGGATTTTTTCACCATAGTCAAGGAAAAGAAAAAGGAGAAAGGCTTTATGCTTTCAGGGTCAGCAGCGTATCACCTGGCTTAACAGTCCCGGATGCGGTTGCTTCTACCGAAGCCAATTCATCTGAGTTGGTTACAGCAACAATAATTGTGGAAGGATGCCCTGCTTTTTGGATTTTTTCCAGATCCATCGTCAGGAGCAGATCACCTTTTTTCACCATCTGTCCTTCTTTGACATAACTTTTAAATCCGTCTCCGTTCATCTCGACCGTATCGACTCCCACATGGATGAGCAGTTCGATGCCGTCTGCCTCAATACCAAGTGCATGTAACGTATCCGCAAGCTGGCAGATCCTGCCGTCCATCGGGGCATATACTTTACCTTCTGCCGGTAACACACCACAACAGGTACCTAAGACACCTTGAGAGAAAGTCGGATCAGGGATCTCAGCCATAGGAACATATGTTCCGTTTGCGACAGCTCCCAATACCTCAGGAAATGGTGCAGAAGCTGGCTCAGGAGTTTTTTTGTTATTCTTAGGAGCATCCGCTTCCATAACTTCTGGCGGAACAGCAAAGAGCCAGGTCAGGGAAAACGCAGTAGCAAATACCGCGATGGCAAGGACGACATACATCGCAATCTGGCTCGGAGAATAGATATACAGGAGCATACCAGGAATCGTAGTGATGCCGTTTCCGGTTCCTTTCATGCCCAGGAGCATAGCGATCATACCTGCAATACCATTGATCGAACAGCTTAACAGGAAAGGCTTTAAGCCATAGCGCAGGATAACACCGAAAAGAGCAGGTTCTCCGATACCCAGCAGAGCAGACGCTGTAGCACTAGGACCGATTGCACGAATTTCTTTCTTTTTCGCTTTGAGAGAGATTGCCAGACATACACCAGCTGAGGAAAATCCGCACATACACAGAATTGCGTTAAATGGGTTGAATCCAGTGCTGGCCAAGAGACTGATCTCAAGCATATTGAAGATGTGATGTACGCCGGTAAGGGTAATAATAGACCAGAAAAAGCCCACAACCAGACCGCTGGGATGTTGTCGCCTCTTTTGCTGTATGGCTTTGACGGCGTGATCAGCAGTGCCGGCGGCTGTATTGAATTTGGGGAAAAAATAGTTTATGATTGTCCTATGACTGCGGTTCAACAGGAAAAGGTGCTGGATGTTTTTAAAAGAAACGGCATCTATCGTACCATTGGGAGCAGACATAACAGTTATACAGATGAAGGTTTTAAAGAATTTCTTGCTGAGAATACGGATTCCAAAGCCAACAGTGAATTGCTGCGCTGGAGGGTGCAGATTGAGAGTGAACTGAATATCCGGCCTATGGCGGAGTATGACGGGGAACCAATCTATGGACTGGTGTTTATGAGCCGGGGAGAAGAACGACTAAAGGAACCGATGCAGGAACTTCAGGATGACTTTAAGTTCTGTATTCAGGATACGGATGCCTGTGGGATCACCAATGGAGAATTAATCAATAAAGCGTTTCATAAAGGCTTGGCTGTCGAGCGGCTCTGCCAGTATCTGAATGTTCCGCAAGCGGATACCATTGCTTTTGGCGACAGTATGAATGATCTGGAGATGCTTCAGGTCACCGCAGTCAGTGTCTGTATGGAAAACGGAAGTCCAGGACTAAAAGAGATTGCAGATATGGTCTGTCCGCCAGTAGAAAAAGATGGACTATATCAAGGGTTTCAAATGCTGGGATTATTGGGACAGGAGGAAAAATAACAAATATGAATAAACAAGAGGAATTGCAATTTCAGACTCGGCTGGCGCGGCATATCGAGGAGCTGCGCTGGCTGTATATGGAGTTATATGATAATGAGAGCATGTTTGCAGAGCTGATAGAGAAATTGCACGATTTTGCGAAGGAACGTTCTGTGAGCTTAAAAGAACGGGATTTGATGCGGGAGGCTGATCCTGAATGGTATAAGTCCAATGATTTGATCGGGATGATGCTCTACATAGATAATTTTGCAGGAGATCTGAAAGGAGTACAAGATAAGCTTCCATATATTTTGCAGACGGGAGTAAACCTTTTACATCTGATGCCATTTTTGGATACTGTTTTAGAACGCAGCGACGGCGGCTATGCAGTTGCAGATTTTCGTAAAGTGCGTGCAGATCTGGGGACTATGGAAGACTTGGAAAGACTATCCGATGCCTGTCACCAAAAGGGGATTAATCTGTGCATGGATTTTGTCATGAATCACACCAGTCAGGATCATGTATGGGCGAAAAAAGCCCGGATGGGTGAGGGGGAGTACATGAGCCGCTATTTCTTTTATGCAGACTCATCGATCCCGGAAGAATATGAAAAGACAGTCCCTCAGGTCTTTCCGACCACGGCTCCTGGCAATTTTACTTGGCTGCCGGATTGCGGGCATCATGTTATGACTACTTTTTATCCATATCAGTGGGACCTGAACTATCAAAATCCCCGTGTGTTTAATGAGATGATGTATAATTATCTTTATCTGGCGAACAAGGGAATGGATATGATCCGTATTGATGCGGTGCCATATATCTGGAAAGAACTCGGTACAGACTGCCGCAATCTGCCCCAGGTACATACGATTGTGCGGATGATGCGTATGATCGGCGAGATTGTATGCCCGTCGGTGATCCTGTTAGGCGAGGTGGTTATGGAGCCGATGAAGGTGGTGCCGTATTTTGGCACAATAGAAAAACCGGAATGTCATCTTTTGTATAATGTGACTACCATGTGTACCACCTGGCATACGGTCGCTACAAGGGATACCCGGCTTCTGCGCAGACAGTTAGATATCGTGAACAGACTGCCAAAAGAGTATGTATTTCTCAATTACCTTCGTTGTCATGACGATATTGGCTGGGGATTGGATTATGAGACTCTAAAGACATGGGGAATGTCAGAAATTTCACATAAAAAATATCTGAATGACTATTTCCTTGGCCTTACCGGGGACAGCAACAGCCGCGGTGAGCTGTATAATGATGACCCTACCAGCGGGGATGCAAGGTTTTGTGGCACGACCGCTAGTTTGTGCGGCATTGAAAAAGCGGGATTTGAACAGGACTCTGCTGCAATGGAACGGGCAATTCGTTTTGATCTGACTCTTCATGCGATGATGTTTTTGCAGACGGGCATACCATTGTTATATAGTGGTGACGAGCTGGCACAAGTCAATGATTACAGTTATAAAGAAGATCCTAAAAAAGCAGCTGACAGCCGCTATCTCCATCGCGGAAAGCTTCGCTGGGATCTGGCAGAGCACATTCGCGATCTGGACACACCAGAGGGGATGGTCTTCTGCGGTCTGAATGCTTTAAGCGCATTGCGGACTGCCAATCCTGCCTTTACGACCAAAGCAGATGTATGGACTTTGGACACAGGTGATGATGGAGTGTTAACAATCGGGCGCTATGCAAGTGGGCAGAAGATCATTGGAATATTTAATTTTACAGAATGGGAAAAGACGATTACCTTGCCCTATGATCGTGGTGAATTTATGGATATGATGACGGGGGAGAAATACACGCTGCAGGATTTACATCTCCCGGCTTATGGATTCTATTATATGGGGCAGATGCAAGGGTAGCAAGGATTCTATCCAATTGACGGTTTAAAATATTTGATTGTGAAATGAAAAGCTTCAGGGTATAATCAAACTATAAAATGTCTGTGAAGTATGGGACTTTTCTGGAGGTGTAAATAATGTTAATGGATAAGATGAGGAAAGAATTGGTAGAAGGTTTGACGAGCATTTTCCAAAATAACATATCCATGATTATTTTATACGGATCGATGGCGAGGAATGAAGCGACATATGAAAGCGATATTGATATCGCCATTATCATAAAAAATGAAATGGACAATCAGACAAAAAAGCGTTTTATCCGTTGGGCGGCAGATCTGGACATGCGCTATGAGAAAGTCTTTTCCATTGTGGATATTCAGGAAGATAATATGAAGAAATGGGAAAGCGTTCTTCCGTTTTATCAGAATATTCGGAAGGAGGGGATTGTCTTATGGAGGGCAGTTTAAAAGAGCTGGCAGGATACCGTTTGGAGAGGGCAAAGGAAATGCTGTTGGCATCGGAGAATAATCTGAAGATCGGAGAGTACAAAACTTCATTGAACAGATCCTATTATGCGGTTTTTCATGCTATGCGTTCAGCTAACACGCTAAAAGGATTTGATTCATCGAAACATTCTGGGGTGATAGCCTTTTTTACGAAGGAATATTTGAAAACGGAGATTTTGGACAGGAGCCTGTCGTTGATTATCAAAGACAGTTCGCTTTGCAGGGAAAAGTCGGACTATGATGATTTTTATATTGCAAGCCATGCAGAGGCGAAGGAGCAGCTTAAAAATGCAAGATGTTTTGTGCAGAAGGTTGAAGAGTATGTAAGTATGATAAATGAGCCGTTATAATCAGCTGGAATTGAAGTTTTGGACAGGACTGGTCAGCTGACGCACAAGAGATGTCAGCTGGCCCAAACCTGTTTTTCAGCTAATCGTCACCGTCTGATACGGAATCGTAATGCCTTCTTTTCGGAATTGTTCTACCAGGGATACGCGGATATCGCTGCAGGCCTGGAAGCTGTCGTCGAGATTGCGGGTCCAGACGGTGGTCTTTAAGATGATGCCATTGGCTGTGTAGGTCTTGATAAATACTTTGTTTACTTCGGTATTGAGTGTGAGTTCATGATGGACACAGATATCCTGCATTATCTGCATGGCTTTTTCGATGTCGGCATCATAGCCAATCTCAATCTCTATAAAATTCCCGACATTTTCAATAAAATTGGTATTGGTAATGACCGCTGAGTCCATCACGGAGTTAGGGACAATACAACATTCTCCGTTGTACTGACGGATGATGGTGTGTCTGATTGTGATATCTTTCACAATCCCTTCGGCGATCACGCTGCCGCCCTGGACGACCCGGATCTTGTCATCTTCATTGTAGGGCTTGGATATGGACAGGGACATGCCGCTGATCACATTGCCCAGGGCCTGCTGCGCGGCAAACGTGGCAATGGCGATCATCAGAGAACCGCTTTGCAGCAGTACCTTACTGATATCTCTGGTGATCTCAAACTGCTGCAAAAGGCTGTAGCACAAGATGACGCTGATCAGGACATTGACGATGCTTCTCGTAAAACGCAGGTGAACGGAATTATGCTTTTTTTTCATAAAACGGAAGATTAGGCTGACTAACCGGTTCATCACGATCTCGACACCGATAAAGACGCCAATCATTAAGATACTGTTCATGACTTCTTTCACTTCCTTCTATCTACTTATCATACACCCACTTGCTTAAAAAATCTATATGCAATATCTCACCTGCGTATGAGAAACTTGATCAGCCACCTTTCTATTCTGCTAAATAGATCGCTACTTTTTTCACAATCTCTTTTACCGTATCTTCTACACTTGTACCTCCATCCAGTGCCTTTTGTCCGATCTCATATACGACTTCTTCGATGGTGGCATCTCCTGTACATACATGTGATGCGGTCTCTGCCATCTGTTTGATCTTCTCAAAATCTTCGGGTGTGCACCATTTGATATCCAGTGAAAAACTCGTGCCATCCGGCCCGCTGGTTCCGATACTGATCCCCTCATCATCTGAGCGTGGATTATCCTTTAATGTTTCAAAAGAAGCCTGATTGACAGGGAATCCTGTACTCATCTCGATATCTTGTACTTCTCTTCCATACAGATAATGGAAAAATGACAATGCCAGTTCGTTGTTTTGGGATGCCGATGAGATCCCAATCATTGCTTTTGGAAGAAAGCCGTCTGTGATCTGCCCCGGCCAGACTTTATAGTCAAAATTTTCCTCCTGTCCCGCCAAGGTGGTGATCATATTAAAATCGCTGTTCATCATATAGACGCTTCCAAGGCCCAGCTTTTGCTGTCCCATGGCTATGGAGATCGCAGAAGAGGATGCAGAACCAAAATAATCCATAGCCCCGCTCCAGTTCATGCGGTTTACATAATGATTCCGATATTCCTCCAACTCGCTTTCTTCCATCCCGGCGGTTTCTGCCTGATAGATTCGTTTTGCCTGGGTTAAAAATTCTGTCAGTGCTTGTTCATCTATCGCGCCGCTCTTTTCCTCTAGCCATGCTTTGGAACAGTTGATGGCCAGAGCACGCAGGACTTCTTCCTCTGCCACTAGCCCTGTCAGAAGACCATCGGGGTTCGCTGCCCTTAATTCTTCCACGGTATCTGCAAGCGAAGCCAGATCTGTTACTTTCTGAATCGTGTCAGGATCTCCGATGATCAGAGGCAGGCGGAAGCGAAGAGGCAGATACCAGAGTTTTCCATCCTCTTTGCATGCTTCTACCAGATTGGGGAATAAGCTGTCCTCTCCTGTCATACCTGAAGAAAGCTCACTAAGATCTGTCAAGACACCCTTTTCCTGATAAGAGATCCTGGGCAGTCCGTCTAATACCAAAAGATCAGGGCCAGAGCCGGACATCATCCGGGTATTTAGATTTTTAATAGCATCTTCTGAAGTCATGCCGCTTCCATCATTCAGACCGATCTCATACCGGACATAGACTTCCGGGTGCTGCTTTTGAAACAGGCTGACCGCCTGACGAACGGCATAATTTTCCCTTAAGCTGTAGATACTTACTTGCTCTTCTGGTACGGTTGGGATATCCGGGTTGTAGACATAGCGATACAGTTTTCCATTGGTATAGAGCACTACAAATTCATTGTCCGGCAATACGGCCATGCCTGCCAGCATCATCATGGGATCACCCATAGAGCTTAATGTTCCTTCCATAATTTGCTCCACAGTGGTGCCGCCGATGACATGTCGGTACAGACCATCTGCACAGGCAAAATAGATCACATTGGATTCTTCTCCTTCTGCCATCACCACACAATAGGCATCGGAATAGCTTCCAATCTCATTCCCTACATGTTCCTCGATAAAATCCTCAAGAACCTGGTCTTCATTTACCAGCATCCCATTTTCCATATCATAGAATAAGACTCCTGCAGAAGTCAGATCAATCATAAACTGATCGGTAAAACAGATAAAATCGGACAATCCTTCAGTCTCAAATATCTGTTTACTCGTCCCGTTTTCCAGGTTCATCTCATACACCTTGCCGCCTAAAGCGCAGGCATAGAGACGGTTGTCTTTTCCAAATGAAAAACGATGGATAAATTTTTCACTGTCCGGAGATTCCAGCGGGGTCTCTTGTCCATCTGCTGATATATACAGGCTGACGGGATGAAATCCGTCCTCTTCTGATTCTTCTGTCTCTTCGGAAGGCATTGCATAAGTGGTTGCCACTGACCCGTCAGAAGCGATAGCCAGATCCATGATATAAGCGTCTCTTAATTTCTGAAGCCATGGAGCCTCTTTGGGACTCCAGCTCTCTCCATTGTCCGAAGACAGATACATACCAGCGGTCTGATCTAACAGGACCAGTTCCCCGGTACTGAGTTTTTGTAAATACATGCGGGGGTTATCGCTGTAGGTAAGATCGTCCGGAAGCGGGACTTCTTCCTCCACATAACGTCCCATAGTCTTTTCAGAGCCACTCTCGCCTCCTGCTGCATTTGGCTCTGCAGATATCCCTGTCTTGGCATCCGCCTCATGGGTATCTGCTTCTGTTCCGGAAGAACATCCCTACAAAAGCAAAAGCGCTCCCACCAGTAAACACGCAGTTACTCGTCTTAACTTTTTCTTCATCATCTCATCCTCTCCTGTTATTTCGTTATGTTCATCATCATAACAGAGAAATCTCTAAGTTATCTCTAAAATATCTTAAGGTTCTCTTAGGTTTTTTTAAGAAAGAATGAGGAAGTCGGACTGTGGATAAAGTCAAAGATTTACATTTCAGATATTATAAAAAGAAATAGCATCCGGCCCGCCCAAGGTAGATGCTATTTCTTTTTGTAATTTCACTGAGGGCTATCGGAAACAATTCCGACCAGCTTTCTTTTTTGATTTTTATGTTCTTTATCCAAGCTTTACTATAGATATTTTTTTGTTAAGATTGATTTCCTGACTAAATAAGGATAAAATAAAAAGATAAAAACCAAATAGGGGGAAAATCCATATGATTGAAAGACTGTTTAAACTCAGAGAAAACAAAACGGATGTCCGGACGGAGGTGATAGGCGGCATTACTACATTTATGACGATGGCCTATATCCTCGCAGTGAATCCGTCGATGCTTTCGGCAGCGGGAATGGATGCTACGGCGGTGTTGATGGCGACTTGTCTGGCGTCCTTTGTCGGTACAGCTGTGATGGCGCTGCTGGCGAACTATCCGTTTGCCCTCGCACCAGGCATGGGACTTAATGCTTACTTTGCTTTTACGGTATGCGGAGCGTACGGTTATGACTGGCGCGTGGCGCTGCTGGCGGTATTTGCAGAAGGTATTGTGTTTATTATTTTATCATTGACCAGTGTCCGGGAGGCGGTCTTTAATGCCATTCCAAGCGGACTGAAAAAGGGAGTCAGCGCCGGGATCGGACTTTTTATCGCATTTGTAGGCTTACAGGGCGGACATGTGATTGTAAACAGTGATTCTACACTTACTACTTATGTAAACTTTGCATCGCAGTTTCACACACTGGGAATCTGTGCAGTGCTTGCGATCATTGGGACTCTTTTGATCGCTGTGCTCCATGCGAGAAATGTAAAGGGTTCTATCCTGATCGGGATCGTGGTGACGTGGGTTCTGGGTATGCTCTGTCAAGCGGTGGGCATCTACCAGATCGATGCAGAGAATGGATTTTATTCGCTGTATCCGACCTTTGCCATCACTGATTTTTCAGCGCTTTCCAAGACATTCGGCCAGTGTTTTGCGGGTGATTTTTCCAAGGTAAGCATCGCCAATTTCATTGTGGTCTTGCTGGCGTTTTTATTTGTGGATATGTTTGATACCATCGGGACGCTGGTGGGGGTTGCCACCAAGGCGGACATGCTGGATGAGGAGGAGAAGCTTCCCAATATCAAGCAGGCGCTTTTGGCTGACGCTATCGCCACTTCCGCAGGTGCAGTGCTTGGTACTTCCACAACCACGACGTTTGTGGAGAGTTCCGCGGGAGTTGGTGCAGGAGCCAGGACGGGGCTTGCGTCTATGGTGACGGGACTTTTATTCCTGGTATCGATCTTCTTTGCACCGATCTTCACGGCGATTCCTGGATTTGCAACAGCTCCGGCTCTGATCTTTGTGGGATTTCTGATGGTCTCTTCGATCCTGCATGTGGATTTTGATGATCTGACGGAGGCGATTCCGGCATATCTGTGTATGCTCGCCATGCCGCTGGCATACAGCATCTCTGAGGGCATCGCGATTGGTGTGATCTCTTATGTGGCAGTCAATGTATGCTGCAAAAAATCAAAGAAGATCGCACCGCTGATGTATGTACTCGCTGTATTGTTTGTCTGTAAATATATTTTCCTGTAGATATCAGTTATGTTAAAAGTGAGAAAACATCCCTATCTGTATGTCATAATTGTGATCGTACTGGTGTATCTGGGTCTTTTGACCATTCTCTTCTACTCGGAATCTGCCAGCAGTGATGCGGTAATCCACACATTTGGAGATGCCTTTTGGTATTCTATCGTGACTCTGACGACAGTAGGATATGGGGATCTGATACCAGTGACACCGCTGGGACATCTGGTAGGGATGATCTTTTTGTTTTTATCTGCCGGTATTATGGTGATGCTGTTCGGAGCGGTTGTCTCATTTCTTACCAGTGAAGGTCTGCCCTTTTTTATGCTCAGTCTGCAAAGACATAAAAACTGGTATTATTTTGCGGATTATGGCGTGGAATCCAATACGCTTGCGGCCAATATCTATAAAGAAGATGTCAATGCATTGATTATCTACGGCGAAAGAAGAAGCGGCAAGAGCGAGATCCCCAATTATCCCTGTATCTATCTAAGCGCCTCGCCGGACAGAATCGTGGCAAAAAAGAAACATACAGGAACAAAGTGTAAGATTTTTCTGATGAAGGAAAATGATATTGGCATGAACAGCCGGGCCGTCAACCTGCATGAACTGCCCGTGGATGTCTATGCAAGGACGACGAACGGGCAGGACAAACTCTCTGGTAATATCAATTTTTTTCACAGCTATGAATGTTGTGCCAGACAGTACTGGCGTTCCAAACCCTTGTGCCTCCATGAAAATACCATTGTACTGATTGGATTTGGCAACTATGGCTTAAGCATCTTAGAGCGGGCGATCTTAACCAATATTATATCCATAGAACAGCATGTGGCGTATCATATCTTTGGTGATGCAGAGGAATTTCTGGCGATGCATCCGTATCTGGGAGAAGTGTTTTCTCTGAATGAGGTGTCAGGGACAGGGGATTCTTTGATCTTTCATCAGGAGAGCTGGGCCAAGAACCGTTCCGTTTTGGAGCAGGCGGACCGCATTATCATCTGTGAAGATGATGAGCAGGAAGGATGGAGCATCTTTTGGACTTTGAACAAATATTATAAAGTCTCTGGCCGCATTGATCTCAGAAGCAGCCGCAAAGCACCGGGGGTATCCTATTTTGGGACAAATGAAGATATCTATACTCCGCAGCAGATTATCCGCACCGGATTAAATAAGGCTGCTATTATGATCAATGAGCTGTTTCGCAGGTCCGTCTCTTATCCGACACTTGAATGGGACGAACTGGACGATCTCCACAGGCAGTCCAAGATTGCGGCGGCAGACCATATTTTGATGAAGACCAGGGTGCTCCTTAAAGATGAGACGATTACCGAAGTCACCGCGTCCGCGGTCAAGCAGGCGTATGATACCTATTGTAACAACATACATTCCACAGAAGTAAAAGAGATGTACCGCAAATTAGACCATATGCGATGGCTCCGCTTCTATCTCTTCTATAATTGGAATTATGGACCCTACCGGGACGACGGGGCAAGACAACATCCCATGCTGTGCCCCTACGAAGAACTGACAGAAGAACAAAGGCGGGAGCGAGATGCCGCATGGGAGCTGATGGGGAGCATCTTTGCAGAGCTTGAGTAGGTGTGTTGGGGATAATTGGCAAGGTAAAGATCAGTCAAATGATAGAGAGGAGAAGAGCAATTTGTTGCAGGAGAGCAGCCGTGTCGAATTAAAAGCGTCACTTAATGATAAGTTAGAAAAAGAGATTGTAGCCTTTTTGAATAATCGTGAAGGCGGAATACTTTATATAGGGATTGGCGATGATGGACATCCGGTTGAAATTCCCGACATGGATGCTACACAGTTGAAAATTGCTGACAGAATCAAGAACAATATTCTGCCGTCAACGCTTGGACTATTTGACATTGTTACTGAATATATAGAAGACGCAGCAGTTATAAAGATTATCATATCCAGCGGTCTCGAAAAACCATATTATATAAAGAACAAAGGGATGTCGCCAAACGGCTGTTATATGCGGTTGGGAACATCAACACAATCAATGTCTACTGCACTGATTGATGAATTGTATGCAAAAAGGATTCACACTACATTGCGTAATATACCTTCGCCTAGACAAGATCTTACATTTGCACAACTAAAAATATATTATCAGGAACGTGGATTAGAATTAAATGATAGATTTGCAAATAGTCTGGAACTTCTTACACCAGATGGAATATTTAATTATATTGCGTATTTGCTGGCCGATGAAAATGGTGTGTCCATAAAGGTTGCAAAATATGCTGGAACAGATAAAGTTCATCTGAAAGAAAATGAAGAATATGGTTATTGTTCATTAATTAAGGCAACGAATTATGTTTTGGAAAAAATGAAGATAGAAAATATTACAAAGGCAGAAGTAACCAGCACGAAACGAATAGAGAAAAACCTTGTGGAACCAGTTCCACTGCGAGAAGCCTTAATTAATGCGATAGTTCACAATGATTTTTCACGGGAGATACCTCCGGTATTTGAAATCTTTAGTGACCGAATGGAATTTACCTCTTATGGTGGTTTGATTCAAGGACAAAGCAAAGATGATTTTTTTAGTTGCAGTAGTATGCCAAGAAACCGAGAGTTGATGCGGGTATTTAAAGATGTCGGATTGGTTGAACAACTTGGTTCAGGAATGAGTCGGATCTTAAATGTCTATGATAAAACTATTTTTGAAATATCAGAACATTTTATCAAAGTTATTTTTCCGTTTTCATGGATGGAGAAACCAGATGGCGATGAAAATGGCGATGAAAATGGCAATGAAAATGGCGATGATATTAAGATCCTTTTGATATTGGAAGAAGAACCCAATATCACAGCAAAGAGGTTAAGCGAAAAAGTGGGTTTTAGTACAAGGAAGATCAGCCGAATTATAAGGGAACTTAAGGAGTCAAAAAAAATCACACGTATTGGCTCTGACAGAAAGGGATATTGGAAAGTCAATCAGTAGTCCTGTTATTTTGTTGCGCAAATTTTCTTGACATTTTCCTCTGCCTTGTATAATATGGTAAGTAATATTGAGATAAGAGGTTCAGGGCTATGGCAACAATTAAGGATATTGCAAAGATTGCAGGCGTTTCCACATCGACGGTTTCTCATGTCGTAAATCATACGCGCTATGTAAGTCCAGAGCTGGTGGAGAAGGTGGAGCGTGCGATTGAGGAATTGGATGAATTACCTAATTTTATAATTAAAAAATCGAGAGCAAATCAAAAATCTCATGGAATAAAATACATCTTTATCCTGATCTCCGAAAGAGGAAGCCTGTTTCAGAGACAGATAGAAGAAAATACAAGAAAATTGTTATTGGATACGGAATATACGCTGGTCTCGGCAGAATATGACAAAGATCCCTCCCGTCTGACTGTGTTAAAAAATATGCTTACGGCGACGCCGGATTTATGTGGTGTGATTGCATTTCCAGATGAACGTGGAATCCTGACAGAGGAATTTTTTCAGGAGATCTGTGCGCCGGTTGTACTGATCGGAAAAGAGATCAAAGGGCTGCAGGCGGATGTGTTTTCGCCGGATATGTATGACGGGGGCTATCAGGCCACAAAGCATCTGATTAAAAATGGCCATGAACATATCGCGTATATGGGCAATTCCAAAGATCTGTCCACGTGGCGTTTTGATGGTTATCAAAAGGCACTTCATGATTATGGAATGGAAGAACATAAAAGATTTGTCTTTCCCAATCTGAATACTGAGGTTGAAGTATTTCAGGCGATGGATCAGATGATGGCAGAGGAGGTGCCGCCCACAGGCATTGTGGTTGCCAACTCTTTTCCTATTGTGCCGTTATTAAAATATCTGTGTGCGCATAATATTGTGATTCCCAAAGATATCTCCGTCATCAGTATGAATGATTTTGAATGGGCTTCTCTGCTGGCTCCTGAGCTGACGTGTATTGACAGACAGCCGGCTGTGTGCAGTTCGCTGGCGCTTGAGGCCTTGATGAAGCGTATCAAAGGCGAGGAGGCAGAGTATCAAAAGACAACCCTTCCGGTGCGGCTGAACGTGAGAAATTCTACCTGCGGCATCGGCAGAGGCCCGTTTGGAGAAAAGGCAGAGAGCGCAGAAGTGCTGGAGCTTACGGAGTTGGAAAAAGAACAGATTCGCGGACAAAAGTACACGGCGGCGATCTCCTTTCACTATACGGGCAAAGCCTGGATGCAGTTAATAGAAAAAGGGATTAAGAAGATCTTTGAGGAATTAGGGATCTCCATTATCGCTGTTACAGATGCGCATTTTGAGGCTTCCATGCAATGTAAGCAGCTGGAGAGCATCCGTTTTCTGTCGCCGGATTTGCTGATTGCGATACCTGTGGACAACCAAGATACAGCAAAAGCTTTTCAGGAAGTGGTACAAAGTGACACCAGGCTCGTCTTAATCACCAATATACCAGACGGGCTTGCCGTGGGGGATTATGTCTCCTGTGTCTCGGTCAACGAGTATTCCCATGGCCGGAATATGGGGCAAGGGCTGGGAAAATATATGGTGCGCCATGGACTAAAATACGTGGGAATTGTACGTCATGGCAATCAGCATTTTTATGCCACCAGGCAAAGAGACAATGCGGCAGAACAGGTATTGTCGGAAGAATTTCCAGAGCTGCAGATCTGCGGAGAGATTAACTTTCAGTCTGAGTCAGAGGTGTATAAAAAGACAAAAGAGTTTGTCAGGCATCACAGTGAAGTTGAGGCATTTTATGTCTCCTGGGACGGACCGGCGCTGGAAGTGCTGCGGGCATTGACAGAGTTAGACCGTATGGATGTGGCAGTGGTGACTGGAGATCTGGACTACTCCATCGCATTGAATATGGCAAAAGGCGGGATGGTGAAGACGTTAAGTGCACAGTGCCCTTATGAACAAGGAGAAGCCATCGCTTTAGCGGCCGCCAATGCACTTTTGGGCAAACAGACCCCATCTTTTATCGGGATCGAACCCGTCCTGGTGACGCCTGAAAATCTTCTGAAGACCTGGTCTGATATCTTCAAAGAGAACCCGCCCATGGAGCTTAGGCGGGCGATCCGGGAAAATCTGCCGCATTTTACTATGGAATAGGGTGTGGGATCAAAAAGCTGCCGGCCAAGTGCCGACAGCTTTTTTAGGAAACCATGACATTAGTCAATCGTCTGTACATCTGTCCAGGTATGTGTCCTGGCGGATTCTAAGATCGCATCGGAGATCAGCTCCGTGATATATCCGTCGCGGAAGCCGGGTTCTGCCTGCGTGCCGTCTGCGACGGCTTTCAGAAATTCATAGATTTCAATCATCTTCGTCTCTGTATATCCAATTCCCAGTGCCGGGATCGGCCATAACTGATTTCCGTAGGGGTGTGAGGGTCCTGTGTAGACGGTGCGGAATCCGCGCCGGTCATCGCCGTCTTTGGCAAAGCAGACCTTTAGTTCGTCCCGCCGCTCATAGTTAAAGAAGAGAGAACCTTCAGTTCCATGGATCTCAAATGTAATATAGTTGTTGCGTCCCCAGGCATTTCGGGTTGCTTCAATGGTTCCGAAGACGCCATTTTTACACTGCACCATAAAACAGCAGTGGTCATCCACATCCACCGGTTTTTTCAAAGTGTCACTGCTGCTTTTGACGGTTCCAAGGCTGTCCACCAGTCCGGACTGGACAGGACGCTCTGTGATATAGGTCGCAGTCCTTGCATTGACCGATGCAAACTCTCCGACTAAAAAGCGCAGCATATCGACAATATGTGTGCCGATATCCCCAAGCGCGCCGCTTCCGCAGATATTTTTCTGAAAACGCCAGGAGAGCGGTGAGTTCGGGTCAGCAGACCAGTCCTGCAGGTAGGTGCCGCGAAAATCCAGAAGCTCTCCGAGTGCACCTTCTTCTATGTATTTTTTAGCAAGCTGAACTGCCGGCGTACGGCGATAATTAAAGGCAACCATCGTTGTGATCTGGTTTTCTTTTGCCGCCTGATACATCTCTTTTGCCTGCTGCGAAGTAAGAGCCATAGGTTTTTCGCAGAGAATATGCTTGCCTGCCTTGGCTGCAGCGATTGCAATTTCCGCATGGACATTGTTCGGCGTACAGATGTCTACAATATCAATCTCCGGGTCTTCGATCATTTTGCGCCAGTCTGTCTCATAGGCTGCAAAGCCTAATTTTTTTGCCGACTCTTTTGCGGTCTCTTCGTTTAGATCAACAATCGTCTGCTTAATGGGCATCACAGGTGCCGGCCAGAAGAACATAGGCATCCCGGCATAGGCAATGGCATGAGCTTTTGCCATAAATCCAGCTCCGATTAGTCCAACTTTCATTTCTCTCATGATTCGATCCTCCTTATCTAAGTTCCGCATCTGTCCTCACTTCGCCCTGGCATCTGGAAGAATTTTCCATCACTTCGTTCTGTAAAATCCTTCCGGGCTGCTTTCGGACAGATGCTGTTTTTCATAAATATTTGATTAAATAACATATTGACGCATATAGCGGTAGGAGAGCTTGAGGGAGTCAAGTACCCGCTCTGAGGTTCCTTCAAAAGCTTTGTCTTCGATCTCAATGCAGCTGTAACCATCATAGCCGATCTCATTGAGCGCAGAGACATATTTTCCCCAATCCACATCCCCAAGTCCCGGAAGCTTTGGCGACATGTACTGAAGCGGATAAGCCATGATTCCAACATCGCGAAGCTTGTCAGGATAGAGTTTGATATCCTTATAGTGGACATGGAAGATCTTCTCTTTAAACTCATACAGAGGTGCGATATAGTCCATCTGCTGCCAGATAAAATGGGAAGGGTCATAGTTCAGGCCCAGATAATCGCTTGGAAGCAAAGAGAAGACTTTTCGCCAGATGGCAGGTGTGGTCATCAGGTTCTGTCCTCCTGGCCACTGTCCGTCATCAAAGAGCATCGGACAGTTTTCGATCGCAATTCTGACTTTCTTTTCCTCTGCAACCTTGATAATTGGTTTCCAGATCTCTTGAAATAGTTCCAGATTTTCCTCAATAGTCTTATGCTGCGCTCTGCCAATAAAAGTTGTGATGGTATCCACGTGAAGCTTTGGCGCTGCCTCGATCATCGCGATCAGATGATTTTTGATCTTTTCCTGCTCCTTGTGATCCTCGGTCAATACATTGGGATAATATGCAAGTGCAGAGATTGCGACGTTTTTTTGCTTACAATAATCATTGATCTTTTGGATTTTTTCTGCATCCAGTTCTTCCACATGGATATGTGTCACGCCGGCATATCTTCTGGAAGCCTTTTCTACTGGCCAGCAGGCAACTTCTACACATTCATATCCAATAGAAGCAGCCGTATCAATTACCTCTTCAAAAGAACAGTTGTCTAAGATTGCAGATACAAAACCTAATTTCATGGTGGAGTCTCCTTTTCTTTATTTTTCTATATTTGCGCAAATTTATGAAAAAATTATATAATGGGAATAGGAAAAAGTCAACAAGAAAAATAAAAATAGTAAAAAATGGCTGCGATTTGTGAATATAGCACAAAAATAAGAAGAGAAATTGTGCAATAAATACAAATAAAAAGAAAAATCACAGGAAACATTGACAAAATGGCGGAGATAGGATATATTGAGGTCACATTGATTTGCGCAAATTTGTAAAAACAAAGAAAAAGGAGGATTTTATGAAACTGGGATACATGACAAATGGATTCGGTCCGCTGGTTGGAGATGGAGGCGGGGTGACAAGTGTCAAGGATATTCGCTATCTGACCTTGTGTGATGATGAGGCAGTCCTGAAAGAGATCACGAATGTAGGTTTTCGTTACATAGAAGTGTTGGAAGGAAATCTTACCAAATATGCAGCGGATCTTGGGGTGCTGAAAGATATGCTTGCAAGATATCAGGCTGGCATGATGAGTGTCTGTGTTGGTGCCAACTTTATCTACAAGGATGCACTGGAGGATGAGATGCATCATATGAAAGCAGTAGCATCGCTGGCAGAGCAGGTAGGAGTATCCTATGTGGCGTTCTGCGGCGGAGCGATCAGAGGAAAAGGAATCCAGGAAGAAGATTATCAGCTTCTGGCCGAGGGACTTTTGGAGGCATCTAAAGTATTTGCAGACCATGGCATCGAAGCGAGTTATCATCCGCATCTGGGTTCGATGGCAGAAAAACCTGAGCAGATCGACAAATTATTTGAGCGTACGGACATTAAGATCTGCCCGGATCTGGCCCATCTGGCAGCTGGCGGAGGAGACCCTCTGGCGATTGTCAAAAAATATTATGACCGGATCTCATTCGTCCATCTAAAAGATCTGGATCAGAATGGATTTGCTCCCCTTGGTACGGGCAGCATTGATCTGGAAGGCGTCCTGGCATTTTTAAAGGAACAGGGATATACGGGCGACTACCTGGTGGAAGTGGATGGATACGCTGGAGATCCCGCGAAGGCGTGCAAAGTATCTTATGAGTATTTAAAAGGAAAATTGATCTAGAGAACAGGAGGAACATATGAAAGCGAAAAGATGGTTATCCATATTATGTATTGCTGCTATGACAAGCGTATTGGCTGCCGGCTGCGGAAGCAGTCCTGCAACAGATGCAGAAAGCCAGGACGTAACACAGGATGAGACACAAGAGACAGAGGAAATAGAGACGACCGAACCGGAAGCAGATGCTGCCGAAAGTACAGCACCGGCTGAGAGTACAACAAGCGGAAGCGGTGAGATCAAATCCACAGGGCCTAATGGAGAGAGTGCCGTACTTGCGACAGAGCTGTCTTTGACTGACGAAGAGATCGCGCAGATACAGGCGGGAGGCTATACTGCAGCGATCAGTTTTCACTACGGCGGCAATGACTGGTCATCTGCACAGCAAAAAGGGCTGGAAGATACATTTGCAAAATTAGGAATCGAGATCACAGCAGTCACAGATGCCAATTTTTCTGCGGAAAAGCAAGTGTCTGACTTAGAGACCATTATGGCAAAGGAGCCGGATATTCTGGTGTCCATCCCAACCGATGCAACTTCTACAGCTAATGCTTATCAGCGTGTGGCTGACAGCGGAATCAAGGTGGTCTTTATGGATAATGTGCCGTCTGGATTTACCGCAGGAGAGAACTATGTAAGCTGTGTCTCCGCAGATAACTACGGCAATGGCCTGATCGCGGCAGATCTGATCGGAGAGGCTCTTGGCGGAAAAGGAAAGATCGGCATTATCTACTATGATGTGGATTTCTTTGTGACCAATCAGAGACTGGAAGCATTTGAAAAAGAGATGGCTGAGAAATATCCGGAGATTGAAGTGGTATCCAAGATGGGATTCCAGGATGAGAATGGATGCGATGTGGTGGCAGATGCGATGATCACACAGAATCCGAATATCGAGGCGATGTTTGTCCACTGGGATATCCCATGTGAGGGTGCGCTGTCCGCACTTCGTGCAGCCGGAAGAGACGATATCTTATTGAGTACGATTGACCTTGGAAATAACATCGCAAAAGAGATTGCAGAAGGAAATGTATTGGGTCTTGGCGCACAGCTTCCTTATGACCAGGGCGTTGCAGAAGCTACCTTGGCGGCATATGCGCTGCTTGGCAAAGAGGCGCCTGCGTACGTGGCAGTTCCGGCAAAGCGTGTGGAGCAGTCCAATCTTTTAGAGGCTTATCAGGAAGTGTACCATACAGAGGCTCCTGACACGATTAAAGATGCAATGACCAATTAAGGGCGAATATAAGAAAGAACGGGTAAATAGGATGAGCGAATATGTATTGGAGATGAAAGGGATTCAAAAATCTTTCGCAGTTCCTGTATTAAAGGGTGTGGATTTCTCCATGAAAAAAGGAGAAGTGCATGCGCTTGTAGGGGGAAACGGGGCTGGAAAATCCACGCTGATGAAGATTATGACCGGCGTCTACCAAAAAGATGCAGGAGAGATTTTTGTCAATGGAAATGCTGTCAATATTCACAGTATTCATGATGCAAACCACTATGGGATCGCGATGATTTTCCAGGAACTTTCCCTGATTCCCACTATGACGGTAGCAGAGAATATTTTCCTTGGAGAAGAAGTAACCAGACATGGCTTTCGGGATACTGCCTATATGAATCAGCGGGCAGAAGCAGTGCTGAAAGAACTTGGGATTGATGTGGAGCCGGACACGGTGGTAGGGACGCTAAGTGTCGGTGTCAGTCAGATGGTGGAGATTGCCAAAGCGGTGTCTAAGGAAGCACAGATCCTGATCCTGGATGAGCCTACAGCCTCTCTGTCGGATTCTGAGACAGAACATCTGTTCGAGCTGATCGCGGACTTAAAGGCGAAGGGTGTGTCGATGGTCTACATCTCCCACCGGATGAATGAGATTCTGAAGATTGCGGATGCCATCACCATCTTAAGAGATGGCACGATTGCCCGTACAGACCGTATCGAACATATGGATCTGGACTCTATCATCCGATGTATGCTGGGGGATGGAGCCGGTAAAAAATTCAACTGGGTAGAGCGAAGCTATGAAAAAGAGGCGGAGGACCTGCTGAGTGTTGAGCATCTGAAAGTAAATGACAAGATTGCAGATATTTCTTTTTCCCTGAAGCCCGGAGAGATCCTGGGATTTGCCGGACTGATGGGCAGTGGAAGGACGGAGATCTTAGAGACTTTATTTGGACGCAGAACGATGCAGGGCGGGACGGTGAAGATTCATGGAAGAGAAGTCACCATCAAAAATACGCAAAGTGCCATCCGCGCCGGCTTTGCATTGATCCCGGAGGACAGAAGAAAACAGGGACTGGTGCTGATCCACACAGTGAAAGAAAACGCCATTCTTCCCATGGTGTCCGGCCTGTGCAAATATAAATTTTTTGTGGATGAAAAGCGGGCCAATACCATCGTGGAGGACAATGTCGAGCAGCTGAATGTCGTGACCGACGGGATACATAAGAGGATCAATCTCCTCTCCGGTGGCAACCAGCAGAAAATTGTCGTTGCCAAATGGTTAAATATGAAACCGGAGATTATGATGTTGGATGAGCCTACCGCAGGCGTTGATATTGGCGCAAAAGCAGAAATCATTGATCTAATCCGAAAATTTGCAGATGAAGGGAAGGGCGTGTTGTTTGTATCTTCTGAGTTGACCGAGCTGATGGCGGTCTGTGACCGGATTATTGTATTGTTCGATGGGAAGATCACAGGATGCCTTTCAAGAAAAGAAATAAATGCAGAGGAGGAGTTACAGCATGCAATTCAACAAAGCGGCTAAGAAAAATATCCAATGGGACAAATATATGGTGTACCTGATCTTTGTGGGGGTATTCCTGGTATTTGCCGTAGTATTGGGAAACAAAGGATTTTTAAGCGCCAACAATATTATCAATATCTTGCGCCAGACAACGATGATCTCTATTATGGCTGTTGCCGGAACACTGGTGATGGCAGCCGGACAGATCGATTTGACGGTAGGAGCAGTCGCTGCGATGACGGCGATGATTGTCTCTTTGATCTTGCAGAGCACCAATTCTATCCTGTTAGCTCTGCTGGCTGGGATCTGTTTTGGATGCCTGATCGGTGCCATCAACGGCGTGCTGGTGACGAGATTTGGACTTCCGGCCTTTCTCGCGACCATGGGTATGATGCAGGTGGTCAGAGGAAGCGCCATGTGGATTACAGATACAGCGGCAGTTCCGATCGGAAACAAGACCTTCTGTACGATCTTCGGCATTGGAGAGGTGGCAGGTATCCCTGTGCTTCTGCTGTGGACCTTTGTCTTTTATGTGGCAGGCTTTGCACTTTTCAACAAGACCTCTTTCGGGCGTCATATTCTGGCGACCGGCGGCAATGAGATGTCCGCACAGTACAGTGGTGTCAATACAGTAAAAGTAAAGATGATCGCTTTTATCTTATCCGGTGCTTTTGCGGCTTTTGCCGGGATACTGTATGCAGGACGGCTTCAGGCCGGACGTTATTCCTACGGTGACGGCGATGAGATGTCTGTGATCGCAGCAGTGGTGTTAGGCGGTACTTCCATGTCAGGAGGTACGGGTTCTGTGATTGGTGCACTCTTTGGTTCTGTCCTGATGGGAATGATCAACAATGCATTGATTCTGGCCAATCTAAGCAGCGCCCAGCAGACGGTAGTAAAAGGTATGATTATTATATTGGCTGTTGCCATGAGTAATATTGCGCAAAAAAAGAACAGAAAATAAAAAATAAGAATGGAGGAACAGTAACAATGAAAAAATTAAATGTAGGTTTGGTGGGAGCAGGCTTTATGGGTAAGGCACATGTGGTTGGATATTCCAATATGCCAAAGTTTTTCTGGCCGGCACCGGCAGTTCCTGTGATGAAGACGATCTGTGATGTGGTTCCTGAGATCGCAGAAGATGCCAGAGAGCGTTTTGGATTTGAAAAATGCTGTACGGACTGGCATGAGATCGTCAATGACCCTGAGATCGATGTGGTCAGCATCTGTACGCCTAATAATGCCCATGCAGAGATTGCCATTGCAGCGTTAAAGGCAGGAAAACATGTGATCTGCGAGAAGCCGATTGCTTCGACTCTGAAAGATGCAAAAGCAATGGCAGAAGCGGCAGAGGAAGCAGCTAAAAAGGGAATTATCAGTATGAATGCTTACCAGTACCGCAGAGTTCCGGCGATTGATCTGGCGAAAAAACTGATCGATGAAGGTTCCGTGGGTGAGATCTTAAATATCCGCTGTACCTATCTGCAGAGCTGGTCCGCAGATCCGTCTTCTCCTCTTTCCTGGAGATTCCAAAAAGAGATTGCCGGAGCAGGCACTCTTGGAGATATCGCTTCTCACGTGATCGATATTGCACAGTATCTGGCCGGAGATATCGAGGAAGTCAATGGTATGATGAAGACCTATATCAAAGAAAGACCCGTTCAGGAAGGCGGCGTGGATCTTTTAGGAACGGTAAAACTTGGTGCAGATGCCGAGAAACGTCCGGTAGATGTGGATGATGAGACCAGCTATCTGGTAAGATTTAAAAATGGTGCAGTCGGCAGTATTGAGGCAACCAGAAATGCGTGGGGACGCAATAACTATATCACGATAGAATTACACGGAACTTTGGGAAGCATCTGCTTTAACTACGAGAGATTAAATGAGCTTCAGGTATGCTTTGCCAACGACCCGGACGACCGGCGCGGATTTAAGACCATCTACACCGGGCCAGCACATTTCCATGGAGAAGTAACCTGGAATATCCCAGGTATGAACATCGGATATGGAGAATTAAAGGCAATCGAGATGTATGAGTTTATCAAAGCCATCGCAAGCGGCGAACAGCCCACCACCAGATTTTCGGTTGGCTACCGTGTAGAGCGCGTCTGTGAGGCGATGAGAAAATCCTCAGAGTCCGGAAGCTGGGTAAAGGTAGAAGACTAGTGTACTGACCAAATGTATTGACCAAATTCCTTTTTGCCAAATGACTTGCTAAATAGTCGGACAGAATAAGAACTATAAAAAGGGCTGCTTCATCTGAGGCAGTCCTTTTACATGCCCATTCGTCTGTTTGTAAAATATAAATATATTTTATTAAATGATTTTATAAAATTAGGCTTGACAAATTCGGAAACTTGGATTATTATATAAATATATTTTAGAAAATCATTTTATAAAACAAAATATTAAAAAGGAGGACACTATGGGAATCATCGAACAAATGAGACTGGATGGCAAGAAAGGATATGTGACCGGAGGTGCAAGAGGCATCGGCAAATGTACAGCAACTGCATTCGCGGAAGCAGGAGCAGACGTGGCGATTGTGGATCTGGATCTTAAAGAGGCGCAGAAGACGGCAGCAGAACTGTCTGAGAAGACGGGCAAAAAAGTGATCGCAGTTCAGACTGACTGCACCAGTCAGGAGCAGGTAGAGTCCATGATCCAGACAGTTGTAAAAGAGCTGGGGGGACTTGATTTCTGCCACAACAATGCGGGGATCTGCATCAATGCGCCAGCAGAGGAGATGACATATGAACAGTGGTATAAGGTGATCAATATCAACTTAAATGGCGTCTTTTTGACGGATATTGCAGCTGGAAAATATATGCTAGAGCACGGCGGCGGTTCCATCATCAATACTGCTTCCATGTCTGCCCATATCGTCAATGTGCCTCAGCCACAGTGTGCTTACAATGCATCCAAAGCAGGCGTCATACAGCTTACCAAATCCCTGGCGATCGAATGGGCAAAGAGAGGCGTGCGCGTCAACAGCATAAGTCCCGGATACATTGGTACAGAGCTGACTCTTAATTCTCCCACACTGATCCCGCTGATCGAACAGTGGAACCAGATGGCACCTATGGGAAGGATGGGGAGACCCGAAGAACTGGCATCTATCTGTGTATATCTGGCAGGAGACACCAGCTCCTTCACCACCGGATCGGATTTTGTGATTGACGGAGCATTTACTTGTTTTTAAGATTTTTCCTTTCGATATTTTGTTTGATTTGTGTTAAGATAGCATCAGAGTCTTGTAATACAGATGGAACAGAAGGAGAAATCATGAAAAAACTGTTGATTATCAATACGGGAGGGACATTTTCTTCCGTGGAAAGCGAGAGAGGATTAAAGCCGGGACTTAGCAGTCATGAGCTGTTGGATGCGATGCGGCTGGTCGCCGGGGGGATAGAGCTTGAGATGGAGGATCTGCTCTTAGTGGACAGCGCCAATATCTTTCCAGACGACTGGTGCAGGCTTGCCTGTAGGATCGAGGAGGCGCTCCCCCAC
The DNA here is from genome assembly GCA_910585995.1 of uncultured Lachnospiraceae bacterium. Taxonomy (GTDB): domain Bacteria; phylum Bacillota; class Clostridia; order Lachnospirales; family Lachnospiraceae; genus Hominiventricola. Next base: position 70,272 of record CAJUGG010000032.1, on the reverse strand, counting down.
TATCAGGGGGTGGTGGTGATCCATGGCACAGATACCATGGCGTATACGGCTTCTATGTTGTCCTTTATGCTGCAGCAGATCCCGATACCTGTAGTCTTTACTGGCAGTCAGCTCTCCATCAGTCATCCGGTCGCAGATGCGATGGAGAACTGCCGGTGTGCCGTACATATGGCTGCCAGTGGATGTGCAGGTGTATTTTTGGCATTTAATCGGAAAGTGATGTTAGGAGTGCGCGCTTCCAAGGTCCGCACCATGAGTTTTGATGCATTTGAAAGTATCAATTATCCGGATGTGGCTCAGATCAGTTCGTTAGGACTGAATATTCACAGAGAGTATCTGCCGAGTATCCATGGGGATTTTAGGCTGTGCACGAAGTATTCAGACAAAGTAGGGATACTGAAGATGTATCCGGGTATCCAGCCGGATCTGTTGACGATGATGGAAGCACGGGGCTATCGGGGGATCTATATCGAAGCGTTTGGCCTGGGCGGACTTCCGTTTTTGAAAAATGATTTTTTGGGTGCAGTGCAGCAATGTGTGGAACATGGGATGACGATTCTGGTGGGAAGCCAGTGCAGGTATGAAGGTAGCAGTCTGTCGGTATATGAGACGGGACTAAAGGCATTAAAAAGCGGCGTTCTGCAGGCATACGATATGACAGCAGAAGCCGCTTATACCAAATTGATGTGGGTGCTTGGGCAGACAGAAGACCCGCAGAAGATCCAGGCATATTTTTCTAAAGATCTGGTGCGGGAAGTACAGATTGCCCTGTAAAGCGTCTTTCATATTTGGAGCCTGATTTGCATAGATATAGAACAAAACAAGTCAAAGAGTCTCTATGACCATATTCTATTATCTGTCGGATTTTATTATTCCACTTATCATCTTTTATATCATTGCCTATGCATTGACTGAAAAAGTTCCAGTCTATGATGAATTTGTCAGCGGAGCAGCGGACGGCTTCAAGACTGTCTTAAAGATCTTGCCGACACTGGTGGGTCTGATGGCGGCGGTGGGGATGCTGCGGGCTTCGGGATTTTTGGATTTTGTGGCAGAATGCCTGATTGGAGTGGCAGAGTGGCTGTATTTTCCGGTACAGTTGATTCCGCTTGCCATCGTCCGCCTGTTCTCCTCCTCTGCGGCTACTTCTCTGGCGCTGGATCTCTATAAATCTTATGGTACGGATTCTTATATTGGATTGACTGCCTCGATTATGATGGGATGTACAGAGACGGTCTTTTATACGATGAGCGTCTATTTTCTGACAGCAAAAGTGACAAAGACCAGGTGGACGCTTGCAGGCGCGCTGCTTAGTACCTTTGCAGGGATCGCTGCCAGTGTGGTGCTGGCCGGACAGATGTAATGGATACTTACATTTGTCTGTCAGATCCTGCGGCTTTCAAAATAAGAAAAATTCTCTAAGGCAGCAAGGATATCCTGAAAATCTTCTCTGGGGGCCAGTTCTAAATAGCGGTCTAACAGCTCTGCTTCTTGATCTTTGTATCTGCCATAGAAAAGATCAAACAGGTTGTGGCCGCGCAGATAGATCTTAATCTCTTCCAGATGTTCTTTCACGTCTTCTACGGTCGTAAAATCTTTGCCAAGAATCTCTAACAGATGCCTGCCGCTGCTGATGCGGTGCAGGTATTCTTTCCATTTTTCCAGAAAAATCTCATAAAAAGCCTCTTCGGACGGCAGGATGCCAAGCTGTGTCATAACACTTGGATTCAGAAAATAATTTTCAAAAGAATAGTATTTAAGGATCAGTACATTTTCCGGGCGGACTCTTGGGAGCTTGTCAGAGTCTTCCAGATTGCGTTCTTCATAGTAACGGCAGAGTTGCCTGCCGAGTACGGACGGGTCTTTGCCGTCACTGTCCCGGATCATCAAAAACTGGTCGCGAAGATAGATCTGATTCATATATTTCAGATTGGCGTAAGTCTTGATATTGGTGCAGCTGTTGGTGGTGATGATGGCGATGCGGGAGAGGTTGCCTTCCTGGTCCATCGTCTCTGCGTAGTATTTTTGAAGCAGGATAGGGAGGCGGAATTTGTCCTGTTTGCCCTCTACGATAAAGACAAAGTTGACATTCATCAGATCTGCGGCGGTGTAGCCCAGATCATCCAGGATCGCACTGATATCAGTTTTTTCCCGGATACCACAGGAGCCGTCTTTTTGGATCACCACCTGACGGATCTCCTGACTCTTAAAGTTGGGCAGCAGATTGGGAGAGTGCGTGGTAAAGAGGACTTGATTTTTGCGTGATAAGCGGTACAGGATCTTGCCGGCAACTTTTTGCAGACGGGGATGCAAAAAGATCTCAGGGTCTTCGATCAGCAGAATACAGGGTAGATTCTCTTCGATCTCTGTATAGGCTTCCAACAGAGAAAACAGATAGATGGAGCGCATACCTTTTCCCATACGGGAGATAGGTCTGGTCTGGCTCTGTGCCGGCTGCCAGATCTCGGTGGTGACTTGCAGGATCTTTTCGACGTCCCGGTTCATGGAATAGAGGATCTTCTCATGTCCGCCGTTTCTGTGAAAACTTTCATTGACTTTTTTGGCAAAGGTGTCCAGGTTAAGCTGGTACAGCTTGTAGTCTAGAAGCTTGGAAGTCTCAAAGACATCTAATTCCTGGGGGCTTTTCTGCTCGATCAGGCCAATGCAGGTAAAGCATTGGGTACAGGTTTTGGCCTGGTCAAAGATACAACAGCGGGTGCGCATCCTTTGTAAGATCTCGTCTTCCTGCAAGAGGAGCAGGTCCTGCTGCAAGGGTTCTAAGCGGCGCTCGGTGTCCACATGATAGATCTTGGGAAAGACTTCCTGGATATACGGATTGTGCTTCTGCACGCCGTCCTGGTAGCGGATACGGCCTTCCCGGTTAGCGGACATGGTAAAGGTAAGGGTTTGTTCAGAAAAAGAAGGCAGTTTTTTCTGAAAATCGGCAAACCATGCATCCCATCTGCGGTAAGAACTGACGATGCCCTTGCGGTGCAGAAGTCTGAGATCTTCCTCTGAGAAAAAGAGAGAGACTGTGATCTCGATATTGGAGCCATCTTCCTGAAAATCATAGGAGCTGATGAGATAATCGCCGCCTACCGCGCGGACAGCGTCTAAGATGGTGGTCTTACCAGAATTATTCTGGCCTACGAGGATCAGGGCGCTTGGGATATCCGTAATGTGCAGATGGTGGATGGATTTAAAATTTTTGATATGAAGCTCGGTGATCTTCATGAAGTGCTCCTTTCTGCAGGCTCTCTTATATTTCTTTTTGATATTTTCCAAGGTAGTACCATTCCAGGCCGTGATGCAGTACAAAGACCAGGATCAATGTGAGCGTGATCCAGAGAGGGCCATTGACAAAAAAGACAAGACAGGCGATGCCTAAGATCACCCATTGGATGATATCGGCGCTCTTGGCTTTGGACTGGCTGCGAAGCAGGATATTGCGTTCATCCTGATATTCGACGTGTTCTTGGTGGATCATATCTGGGAAATGTGTCTCATACCACAATCGATAGAGGCGGTGAATACACAGAGAAAACAGGACTGCGCCTGCCAGGATACATACACCGCCTGTATGGCGAAAGCTTTGTGGGCCAAAGATGATTCCGGTAAACTGTAAGATAAGAGCAGCAAAGATGCCCAGAATACAGGGCCATTTTTTCTTTTTCATGCTTTTTCCTCCTCATAGATAAAGATTTCTTCGATGGTCATCTGAAAATGGCGGGCGATTTTAAAGGCCAATAAGATCGAAGGGTTGTATCTTCCATTTTCCAGGGAGCCGATGGTCTGTCTGGAGACTTCCAAAGAAGCCGCTAACTCCTCCTGTGTGATACCTTGCGCCTTGCGGATCTCTTCTAGTCGGTTTTTCAAATGGCACCTCCTTGGTGGAAAGTTTGCTTTACATTTTGAGCATAACACAGAAAGAGGAGGATGTCAAGTTTCCTTTCCGTTTGGACGATGTGATGTTATTGATCCAGGCTGTCTAGGTTTCGATACGTTTAGGGAGTCAGGGATTTTAGCAAATGTGCATAAAAATGGAGAAGAAAAATTAGGAATTAGTGCTAATTGACGTAGGGGTGCTGGCGCGTTAAGATATAGAAAAGTTGTGAATACGTATTCACAACCGGAGGAAATTATGATTACAATGACAGAGATCGCGAGACTGACAGGAGTCTCGCAGCCGACGGTTTCGCGGGTATTAAATGGCAATCAGGTGGTGAATCCCCAGATTCGGGAACGGGTGCTGGCGTGTGCGAAGGAACATGATTTTCAGCCTAATATCATTGCACAGAGTCTGGTGGGCAGTAAGACGCATCTGATTGGAGTGGTGCTGACAGATATTTCCAATTCTTTTTTTGCAGATCTGGTGAAATATCTGGAACAGGAAGCACGTAAAAAAGGCTACAGCCTGATCTTGTTTAATTCCAATTATGATCCGGAACAGGAGACACAGAGCCTTAGTGTGCTACAGAGATACCAGGTAGACGGATTGATCGTCGTTCCGGTGGATGCGGATGACAAGGACTTTCGGGACTTGATTGACCGGCTGGATATTCCGGTTATGGTGATGACCCGACAGGCGCTGGGGATGGATTGTGTCTATGTCTCTCACCAGGAGGCAGGCGCGCAGGTGGGCCGGCATCTGTGGGAAGAAGGCTATCGGGAATATATCTTTTTTGGTCATACGGCCGATGCAAAATATAAAGGCTTTGCAGAAGAATTATCAAAAAGAGATCCGCAGTTTTCAGAGCATATCACCGTGATTTCTACCAAGGTTGAGAAGGAAGTGCGGGCTGCACTGGAGGATTATTTTAGTAAGAAAAGAGAGAGAATTGGAATATTTGCCTACAACGACAGACGTGCAGTACAGATGATGGGACATCTGAAGCGGATGGGGATTCAGATCCCCGAAGAAGCAGGGCTTGTGGGATTTGATAATACGTATATGTGTGAATTTTTATATCCCCGCCTTTCGAGTGTCTCGCAGCCCAATGAAGAGATGGCGACGCGGGCCATGCAGCGGCTGTTGTATAAGATCGATTACTCCAAGGACAGGGAGGTACAAGATTATCCATTGCAGGCACAGTTAGTGATTCGGGAAAGTTCATCAATATAGACAGTAGATAAGAAGGATACCAGTCAGACTAGGCATCCTTTTATCAGGGAAAATGTGAATGCGTATTCACATAATGGATTACGGGCTTTGCCAGCAAATCTGTTATTATAAATCAAAGAAAGGAGTATCTTATGAATGCACTGCATCAGGCATGGGAACAGCTTTTGAAAGAAAAGATCTCAGAGAAGCAGAGGGAAATAAAAGAAGATCCTTATCGTCCCTTTCTGCATATCGCACCGCCTGCCGGGTGGCTGAATGACCCCAATGGTCTGTGTCAGTACAAGGGAGTCTATCATGCATTTTATCAGTTTGCACCTTTTCGGGCAGAGGGTGGATTAAAATTCTGGGGACATTGTACCAGCAGGGATCTGCTGCACTGGGAGGACCAGGGAGCGGCACTTTATCCGGATCAGCCTTATGACTGTCATGGTGCTTATTCGGGTTCGGCTCTGGTGGAAGGGGATCAGATGTATCTGTATTATACAGGGAATGTGAAGCTTTTGGGGAGCTATGACTATATTGAGACAGGACGGGAATCCAATACGGTGCTGGCTGTCAGCGAAAATGGGAGGACTTTTCAGACCAAAGAGCTTTTGATGACCAATGAAGATTATCCTGAGGATCTGACAAAACATGTCCGGGACCCCAGGGTCTTTAAGTTGGGGAATATTTACTATATGGTACAGGGAGCCAGAACCAAAGAGAACAGAGGAGTGGCGCTTCTTTTTTCCTCTGAGGATAAAAGGACATGGACTTATATCCGCCGATTTGAGAGAGAGGGAGACTACGGGTATATGTGGGAGTGCCCGGATCTGTATGAAATAGACGGTCGGACTGTACTGTCTGTATCCCCTCAGGGGATGGAGCAGAAGGGACTGTGTTATGCCAACAAATATCAAAGCGGCACGTTTTTCTTAGACGGAGATATGCAGACAGGAGAAGTGACAGGGGATTTTCGGGAACTGGATGCCGGTTTTGATTTTTATGCGCCGCAGACTTTTCTGGCAGACGACGGACGCCGGATACAGATTGGATGGATGGGGATGCCGGATGTCCCTGAGCATCAGAACAAGACGGTGGAAGACGGCTGGCAGCATATCATGACGATCCCGCGGGAATTGTCTATCCAAGATGGAATCCTCTGTCAGAATCCAGTGCAGGAGCTGGATGCGTGGTGGAATCAGAAGATGTCTTTTACAGGCAGCTTTCAAGGAGAGTTAAAACCCTGTTGCGAATGGAGACTTGCGGTACAAGGCCAGGTTACGGTGACACTTGCAGAGGGACTGCATCTACGCTATCAGGAGGAGGAAGGAATCTTTTGGATGGAGTTTACAGATGCCTCTTTGGGAGGCGGCAGAGGTGTCAGAGGTAGAGAGATTAAGTCGTTGTCATCCATGCGGATTCTGGTAGATGTATCCTGCGTGGAAGTGTTTTTAAATGAAGGGACAGATGTATTTACCACCCGTTTTTATCCGGAAAAAGGACGGGAGCAGATAAAGATCTGCGGAAAGGCAAGCGGTGTCTGCCAGTGGCATCAGTGAAAAACGATGGAAATTCTGCGGCAGAGGATTACAGAACTGCCGTTTGAAGACAATAGATTGCAGGCTTCGTAAGCAAACCTGTTGTCATGAATAAAGAGAGGAGAGTAAGAGTATGGATTACAGAAAAGTAGCGGAAGAGATCTACGAAAAAGTAGGCAAAAAAGAAAACCTTGTATCTGCGGCGCATTGTGCCACCAGGCTAAGGCTTGTGCTGGTGGATAATGACAAGTGTGACGCAAAAGCAGTGGAGGACATCGACGGGGTAAAAGGCGTGTTCAGTGCGTCTGGTCAGCTTCAGATTATCCTGGGAACGGGAACCGTCAACAAAGTGTACGACGAGTTTCTTGCCGTCTCTGGTCTGTCTGCGGCCAGCAAAGAGGATGCCAAAGCGGCTGCAGCTGCCAAACAGCCCATCTATAAGAGGGCGATCAAGACCTTGGGAGATATCTTTGTTCCGATTATCCCAGCCATCGTAGCCAGCGGTTTTTTGATGGGTATTATGGAAGCTTTGAACTTTATGGTGAATAATGGGTTCCTGAATATCGACACCTCTGGCTCCATCTTTGTATTTGCCAATCTGTTTTCCAATACCGCTTATGTGTTCCTGCCTATCCTGATCGCCTATAGCGCGGCGAAAGTCTTTGGCGGCAATCCCTATCTGGGCGCTGTCATCGGTATGCTGATGATCCACCCGGATCTGCAAAATGCATGGACGGTGGCGTCTGAAGGTGTACAGAAGACCCAGAGCGTGTGGTTTGGACTGTATGAGGTAGACTTGGTGGGCTATCAGGGGCATGTGATTCCTGTGATTATTGCCGTATTTGTGATGTGTGTCATCGAGAAAAAACTTCACAAAGTGGTTCCTGCCATGTTTGATCTGTTTGTAACACCTCTGGTTAGTGTGTTTGCAACAGGATATCTGACCTATTCCATCATCGGACCAGTATTTGTCACGATTGAAAATGGAATCATCGGCGGGGTACAGCAGTTGATCGCTCTTCCTTTCGGAGTCGGAAGTATGATTATGGGCGGTCTGTATTCCCTGACGGTAGTGGCTGGTGTACATCATATGTATACGGTGATTGATGTGGGACAGTTGGGGTTATATGGTGTCACCTACTGGCTTCCTCTGGCATCCGCAGCCAATATTGCACAAGGTGCAGCTACGTTGGCAGTTGCATTAAAGACCAAGAATCAAAAGACCAAATCCATGGCGATCCCGTCTGCGATGTCCTGTTTTATGGGGATTACAGAGCCGGCGATCTTTGGTGTCAACTTAAGATTTTTCAAACCATTTATCTGCGGTGCTGTGGGCGGTGCAGCAGGTGCTTTGTATGCTTCTATAGTCAGCCTTGGAGCTTCCGGGACAGGAGTTACGGGTATCTTTGGACTTTTGCTCTGCCTGCATGATCCTGTCAACTATATCATTATGTCTTTGATTTCCGCAGGAGTTGCTTTTGCTCTGACCTGGATGTTTGGCTATAAAGATGCAGAGAAAGAGCCGGAAAAGAAAGCTTCTGAGACGAAGACACCAGCGATTGAGACGGAAGCAGGCTGCGTCTATGCGCCGGTGGAGGGAGAGGTCATCTCTTATACACAGATCCCGGATGCCACATTTGCTTCTGGTGCGCTGGGAAAAGGTGTAGGCATTGTACCTGAAAAGGGAGAAGTCGTAGCTCCCTTTGACGGTGAGATCAGCATGTTTTTTGATACTAAACACGCCATTGGCCTGTTGAGTGATGACGGCATCGAGATCTTGATTCATGTAGGAATCAACACCGTCGAATTAAACGGCAAATATTTCAAAGCCCTGAAAGAGTCCGGCGATAAAGTAAAAGCCGGTGATCCACTGCTGGAATTTGACATGTCTGCCATTCAGTCTGAAGGCTATGATCTGACGACGGCAGTCTTAGTGTCCGAGCCGGAAAACGTAGAGATCATTCAGACAGGTGCTGTAAAAGCACTTGACAAGATCTTAACAATTTCTTAATTCCTGACCATATCTTTTGCAGGCGTTTGCCGGATCCTTATGCAAATCCTTGCGAACCCCCCGCGAATATGCTATACTGAAACGCAGAAAACATATACGCGGGGGTGATGTTGTTTGGACAGGGAAGAACTTCTCAACGATCTGTTGGTAATGGTATTTAATGAAGTGCTGGATATGGAGCATAAGACACTGATCAGCGGAAGCTTCAAAGAGATATCGATCAATGATATGCACATCATCGACGCGATTGGGATTGGGGAAGCCAGGAATATGTCAGCCGTAGCCAAGACCATGGCAGTGACTGTGGGGACTTTGACTACAGCCATCAATAACCTGGTAAAAAAAGGGTACGTATCCCGTACCAGAAGTGCCGAGGACAAACGAGTGGTGCTGCTCTCGCTGACAGACAAAGGAGTCGCTGCCTACGAAAAACATGCCAGGTTCCATCGACAGATGGTCCAGACCGTTATGGAGGGGTTCGAAGGCGAAGAGCTGGATGTCCTGATCCAGGCTTTTCGAAAACTGCGAGGTTATTTCAAGATTTCCTAACTGGTTCTGTAAGATGGAGAAGGGTGCCGGACCTGTCTCTAAAAACCATTTGTGAAAATCATAGAGTGTGACATCTTCAGAGAGTGCAAGCGCGCTCTCTTTTAGTTTGCATATTTCCAGATAGCCTAAGTAATATTTCAGATAGTTGGAAGGTTCTTCTAGTATATTCAGATAGAGCTTGTGGATCTGCTCTTTGTCGGTGATGCCAAAAGAGGACAGATAGCTGATACAGTCTGCTTCTGTCCATCCCTCTCCATGGATGGACAGATCAAGGCTGGCACAGACTGCATAGTTCAGAGAAGAGGCAGCTCTTAAAAATGCACCCTCTTCCTGGGATAAGCCCAGAAAATCATAGGCGTAAAATTCACTGTAGAGTCCCCAGCCTTCGGTATAACCGCCGATATAGAACAGATTTCTGACAGTAGCATAATCCTCAGTATTTTCAAAAGAATTTTGATAGAGATGCCCAGGATATCCTTCGTGGGCAAGCGTGGTGACAAGCTCAGTCTGGTTCGGTTCTCTGGCCGGATTGATATAGATTACATTTTGCTGGGGCGCATCAATGGCAGGAGTCATATAAAAGGCCGGACTTAAAAATGGAGACAGTGCCTGCGGAACTTCTTTGATCTGCCAGGAGATCTCCTGGGACTTTGGAAAATCTTTTTCAATCTGTGTCTGAAGATGTGAGAGGATCTCCTGAGGCGTCTCTTTCGCGGATGCTTCCTCTAACTCTAACACATGATGATCCTGATGGATTGCATAAAGGATGGTCTCATAATCGTCTTCCATCTGGGACTCCAACAGGCGATGAATCTGTGCCATACTAAGATCTGTACCCACAGAATATTTTAACAGGTATTCATAATAACCAATTCCGTCCGGAGTATGATAGAGTCCATAGTCGTTCTTTCCTGTCCCCCGCAGATTGTCAAGAACTTGACAAAGTTCCTGATAGGCGGGTTCCACATAGCGGTTTAGATTGCGAAGATTCTCTGCTTCATAGGAGATTTGCTGGTCTGAAGTCAGAAAATCACAGTCTTTTAGCCGGTCTTGAAAAGTAGTATGGAGAAAATGCGTCTGATCTATGGGATAGAGAGACTGGCACTGCGCAAGGATCTGCTCTAAGACTTCGTCTTTCATAAAAAGCCCTGCGTCGGATTTTTCTTTTTCAAATAATGCAATCTCTTCAAAATAGACGGGTATCACAGACAAAAGCTCCAGATAGGTGTCGATGTCTTCCTGGTTACGAAAAGGGTACTCAGCCAGCAAGACCGGAAGCTGGGCCTGGATGCCCAGGGTTGGTCCCAAAGGCTCCTGATAGTAGTAATACTGTTCCGCTAAGAGCTCTCCGGTAAGCCACCAGTTAAGGATCTGTGCAGTCAGCATGCGGTCTTCACTGAGATGCCCTTTTAGATAGCGCTGAAGCTTGGACTGGCATTTTTCCAGATACTTTAGTTCTTCTTCTATGGCATTTTTATCAAAACTTCCCAGAGAAGGAGCCTGTTCCTGGATCTGATAGGACTTGGGGTCTGTGAGGGTGTAGTGCAGATTTATGGTATTGCCGGAGATCTCATGCCGGAATAATTCCATCGTAAACCGGTCAAAAGAATAGCCCGTAAAGGGCAGTGGAAATGCTAAGATCAGGGAACATACAGCCACCAGACTACGCCTGGCAAGAGAAAATCGATACATGGCAGACACCTTTCCGACAATATTATGCAATATCATGTCAGAAAACTATATGCCGCAATGATAAAAAATAGAACAGGGCCTGACCGGATAGGGGTTAGGCCCTGAAAAGATGTTATATTTTTAACAAATCTCCGCTCCTGGCGTCATCGGTTTGTCCGGTGTCATCAGGGAGAGGACACCATGTTCATCCTCTGCACAGAGCAGCATACCTTCGGACATCAGTCCGCGGATCTTTCTGGGTTCTAGGTTGACTAAGACCATCACTTTCTTGCCGACCATCTCCTCCGGTGTATAAGAACTGCGGATGCCGGAGACGATCTGTCTTACATGGCTTCCGATCTTCACCTGAGAGCAGAGCAGCTTGTCCGCTTTGGGGACTGCTTCGCAGGAGAGGATCTCGCCTACCTGAAACTGCAGCTTGCTGAAGTCGTCAAATGAGATATTGGCTTTTGCTTCGATATCGATCACGGGTTCTTTGGCGGCCTGCGCTGCTTCTTGTTCTGCTATTCTTACATTAACTTTTTCCAAAATCTCTTTTACATCGAGACGTGCAAAGAGAATCGTCGGAGAACTGGTCACTTTGGTGCCAGATTCGTAAAGGCCAAAACGGTTCATCTCTTCCATAGAGCGGCTCTGGGCGTGAAGCTGTGACAGGATCTTTTTCGCCGTGGATGGCATAAAAGGCTCCAAAAGCTGTGCTCCGTAGCTGATACCCTCTACCAGATTGTACAACACGGTGGACAGACGAGCCTTTTTGGCCGGGTCTTTGGCAAGCGCCCAGGGCATCGTCTCGTCGATGTATTTGTTGCAGCGCTTAAAGAGGGCAAAGATCTCGGTAAGAGCGTCTGCCACACGTAGTTCGTCCATCTTCTCATTGACTTTGGGAAGTGTCTCCAAGATGGTCTTTTTCAGATCTTCATCTACTTCTTCTGCTGCGTGCTGGTCGGCAACAATACCATCAAAATAGATATTGGACATAGAGATGGTGCGGTTCAGTAAGTTGCCCAGTGTATTGGCAAGCTCAGAGTTAAGACGTTCCACCATCAATTCCCAAGTGATCACGCCGTCATTTTCAAACGGCATCTCATGGAGCACAAAGTAGCGAACTGCATCTACGCCGAAGAAATCCACCAGATCATCTGCATAGATCACATTTCCTCTGGATTTGCCCATCTTGCCGTCACCTCTTAAAAGCCACGGGTGTCCAAAGACCTGCTTAGGAAGAGGCAGATCCAGAGACATCAAGAAGATCGGCCAGTAGATGGTATGAAAACGGATGATATCCTTACCGATCAGATGTAAGTCTGCGGGCCAGTTTTTGTTGAAGAGTTCGCTGCTGTTACCATTGCAGTCATAACCAATGCCAGTAATATAGTTGGTTAGTGCATCCAACCAGACATAGACCACATGTTTGGGGTCAAAATCCACAGGGATACCCCATTTGAAAGAGGTTCTGGATACACATAAGTCCTGAAGGCCCGGAAGGAGGAAGTTGTTCATCATCTCGTTCTTGCGGGAGGCAGGTTGGATGAACTCTGGATGAGTGTTGATATGTTCGATCAGACGATCGGCATACTTACTCATCTTAAAGAAATACGCTTCTTCCTTCGCGGGCTGGACTTCACGCCCACAGTCGGGGCATTTGCCATCTACAAGCTGTGATTCGGTAAAGAAAGATTCACAGGGTGTGCAATACATACCCTCGTAGTATCCTTTGTAGATATCGCCTTTGTCATACATATATTTGAAGATCTTCTGCACTTGTGCTTCGTGATCTTTGTCTGTCGTACGGATAAATTTATCATAAGAGGTGTCCATCAGATCCCAGATCTTACGAATCTGCCCTGCCACGTCATCCACAAATTCCTTGGGGGTGACATTGGCTTCTGCCGCTTTCAGCTCAATCTTTTGTCCATGCTCATCGGTGCCAGTCTGGAAAAACACATCATAGCCTTGGAATCTCTTATAGCGGGCAATGCTGTCCGCAAGGATGATCTCATAGGTGTTGCCGATATGTGGTTTCCCGGATGTATAGGCAATGGCAGTTGTGATATAAAATTTTTTTCTGTCCATTTTTACAACCTCTAATTTCCTGTTTTTATCAGATTAGCACAGCGAGAAAAAGATGTCAAATGAAAAAGGATGCAGAATCGGGGAAAAATAAGAAGAAAATAGAAAATTTTTGGAAAATACTGCCAATTAATGTAGATAGATACTACAAATAAAAGTGGATGCCAGTAGAAATGGAAGTAAAATAAAAGAAATAAAGGAGTATGGCATGGAAAACAGGATTAGAGAATTAAGAGAAAAAAGAAGGATGAACCAGGAGACGTTGGCAGGATTTGTAGGTGTGTCCCAACAGACCATCAGCAAGGTAGAGCGAAATACAGAAGCTTTGTGTATTGGATTGCTGATCGAGATCTCGGACTTTTTCTCAGTGACTACGGATTATCTGCTGGGCTTATCAGACGAAAAGCGAAATCTTCTGATGGAAAACAGGGTGAATCGTAAGATCGAGCACTATTATGATCTGATCGTGGAATTTGAAGAGCTGAATGAAAATAATAAAAATACCATAAATGTGATGATCCGGGCGCTGAAAGCTGCCCAGAATGAAGGGGTATTATAGGCAAAGAAAAAGGGCGCATGTCAATGCGCTCTTTTTCGTAAACTCCCAATCCATGAGAACAATCCATTTTCTTTTTTTTGAATCCTTTGATCCAGCATCCGCACATCATATTCGTTGATTCGCAGCCGTCTTGTAGTATCTTCGACCTCTTTTGTCAGATCTAAGAGGCTGCATTGTGTTAAGGTCTCCAGATATTGTCTGTCTACACAGAGCGGATAGACACGATTTTGTTGTCTGCGTTTTTTTAGCCGGGCACAGATCTCTTCCATCTCTTTGCGGGATAAATTCGCTTTGTATTTATCTTTTTTAAAAATCTCATATTCTAATCGGTTGATATAGCAGACCGGTACTTCATGGAAACAATCTTTGACATTGGAATGGTTGTTTGCCCATAAGATAATCGGATAAACGGTCAGTTTTTTCTTCATCTGCGGCTGCTTTTTATAGAGTTCTTCTAGATGTTGATTGAGGGAGTTGGTGTGCCGCCTGATCTGCTCAATGAGGTTCTCTGAGTGGGAACCGCTTTTTAAGATTCCTTTTTCGGTGATGGTGCCGTTGTGCCTTTTGTTTTTTACTTCCACAGAAAAGATGCCTGTGGGAGCGATGATTACCAGATCGTGCTCGATATCGAGCTTTTGGTATTTGAGTCTTAGATTCTGCAGGGAAAGGACTTTGTTGCCCAGAAGCTTGATGGCTTCTGCTGCTTTCTCTTCTCCTTTTTGTCCAAATTCCAGGCCCCGGCTGGCGTCCCGGATGGACTGGGTCTGCCGGCGAAATTCTTCGGGAACTTGTTCCATGTCTACCTGGTATTTTTTGAGAATATGCAATAGGCCGTTGTATTGTTTTTGGGCTTGTATATTGTCATACCGGTTTTCTTCCAGCAGATGAAGAGAGCGGATGTAATCTTTCCTTTTTTTGATCTCCCGGTGGATGGAGGCGAGATGGGATTTCTCTTTCTCCACCTTTTTCACCAGGTCAGCTCTTTCTTCATTTAACTTGTCCATATATATCCTTTTCTATTTTATTACAGGGGTTGATGCCTGTTGGGTAATATCATAACACTATTTTTGCCAAATAAGAAGGGGGAGAATAAAAATATTTTTTGCCTGTTGGTTGGGGGGAAATATTTGATTTTTTGGGGGACGATGTGGTGGGGAGATGGGAGTTCTTTACAGAATAGGGGATTTTTATTATAATGTGGGGGAAGTATAGTGGTTAGGTGGTGAAGAGAGATGTTTGGGAAATTGAGGGGGCGGTTGACGCATACGCAGTGGATTGCGGTGGGGTTTTTGCTGATTATTTTGTGCGGGACGTTTCTTTTGATGTTGCCGGTGGCTGGACGGGGGATGAGGGGGACGGATTTTTTATCGGCTCTTTTTACGGCAACGAGTGCGACTTGTGTGACGGGGCTGGTGGTGGTGGATACATATCAGCACTGGAGTTTGTTTGGACAAGTGGTGATTCTTTTGATGATTCAGGTGGGCGGACTGGGATTTGTGACGATTGGTGTCAGGGTGCTTTTGATGATGGGGAAAAAGATTAGTCTGTCGGATCGGGGTCTTTTAAAAGATAGTGTGAATACGCTGGCGCTTGGAGGGATTGTGCGGCTGGCAAAGTTGATTGTGAAGGGGACGCTTCTGATTGAGGGGGTGGGAGCGCTGTTGCTGGCGATTCGGTTTGTGCCGGAGTATGGGGTCTTGGAGGGGATCTATTATAGTGTTTTTCATGCAGTCTCTGCGTTTTGTAATGCAGGATTTGATCTGATGGGGCGTTTTGAGGAGTATTCGTCGCTTGTGCGTTATGCGGATGACTGGCTTATGAATCTGACGGTGATGGGACTTATTTTGATCGGCGGACTGGGGTTTGTGGTGTGGAGTGATCTGCTGAAAAATGGGCGGCAGGTTCGGAAATATACGCTGCATACGAAGATGGTACTGACGGCGCTTGTGGTGCTCGTGGTGGTGCCGGCGGTGTTGTTCTGGGTGCTGGAGCACGACGGGGTGATGGCAGGACTTGGGCCGGCGGGGCAGTTCTGGGGGTCTTTGTTTGCGGCGGTTACGCCCAGGACGGCAGGGTTTAATACGACGGATGTGGCCGGGATGCAGGATGCGGGGAAGCTTCTGACGCTGGTGCTGATGTTGATTGGAGGCAATCCGGGGTCTACGGCTGGCGGTGTGAAGACGACGACGATTATGGTGCTTTTGTGTTATATTGTGTCGATGATTCAGCACAGGGACGGGGTAAATATCTATGGCAGAAGGCTCGAAGACGGGATGATCGAGAAGGCAGCAGTGGTCTTTTCGTTGACACTTACTATGGCGGTGACGGCTTCTTTTCTGATCTGTGCGGTGGATCATCTTCCTATGAGTGATGTGCTTTTGGAGACGTTTTCGGCAGTAAATACTGTGGGGATGAGTACCGGGATCACTAGGCAGACGGGTGTATGCTCCAGGTTGATCCTGATCCTTTTGATGTACTGTGGGCGGATTGGGAGTCTGTCTTTCGCGCTGGCATTTACGGATAAGCGTCAAAAATCCAGTGTGCGCCAGCCTATGGAACGCATTAATATCGGTTGATGGGAGAGAAGAGTATGAAATCATTTTTAATTATCGGGATGGGAAAATTTGGTCATTATCTGTGCCGGGAACTGGCTGCTCTGGGCAATGAGATCATGGCGGTGGATGAGGAGGAAGAGTGCCTGACAGGGTGCCTTCCGCTGGTGACAAGCGCCAAGATCGGTGACTGTACACAGCCGGAAGTGCTGAGTGAACTGGGGATCAACAATTTTGACAGCTGCTTTGTGTGTATTGGTACGAATTTTCAGAGCAGTCTGGAGATCACAAGCCTCCTAAAAGAGATGGGGGCTAACCATGTAATAAGTCGCGCGAGCACGGATGTACAGGCAAAATTTTTGCTGAGAAATGGCGCAGATGAGGTGGTCTATCCGGAGCGGGATATTGCAGAAAAGGTGGCAAAAAAAGCCAGTGCAAATCATGTGTTTGACTTTGTGGATCTGGGAGATTATGGGATCTATGAAGTGCTTCCGCCTAAAAGCTGGGCCGGAAAGAGCATCCGGGAACTGGATGTCAGAGTCAACTATAATATCAATATTCTGGGTCTTCGAAGGGAGGATCAAGGGATCGTGATGCCGCGGGCAGACTATCGCTTCGAGAAGGATGACCATATGCTGGTCATGGGCAGCGATCAGGATCTTGCCCGGTTTTTAAAGAAATTATCGTGAGTGAGGGGCTTTTGGCAAGCCCCTTTTTACGTGATGGAGTCTAAGAGTTCCGCCTGTCTAAGCAGGAATCGGTAACGCATCTGTACGGCTTTTAGTTCGTAGATGGAGGAGTCGACAAGATCTGGGTCGACCACGTTTTCAAAATGGGAATAGGCGCAGTCCAACGCAAATTTTGTCTGTTTAATGTCTTCTAAAAGCTGCTGTCTGCGTGAGTCTGTCGCTCTGCTTTGTTCCGTCGTTTTCATCCGCATCTTCCTTCCTGTTCTAGGGCGGCCTTTGATACGCCCTGGGGAGATTAGTTATTATCAGTATAGTCGCGAGATGGAAAATTTATACGGAAACGGGAATATTTTTCAGTGGATTTCATATAGTGAACCAGAAGGGGGGAGCGGCTGTATGGAGAAACAAACTGGCGTTCTGATCATTGCAGGGGCTTGTCTTTTGGTATTGTTTTTGGTGACCGTCAAACAAAAAGCAGAGTTTTTTCTGAATTTTTGTCTGCGGGCAGTGATGGGGGGAATCGCCATCTATGGCATCAATCTGCTGCTGGCATCCTTTGGGATTCCTTGTTCTGTGGGAATCAATCTCTTAAGTCTTTTGACATCAGGAACCTTTGGTTTTAGCGGGGTTTCTTTGCTTTACGCCGTAGCGGCATTTTCGTTTTTGTGACATATATCCAAAAATTGTGAACAAATTGTAAACAGCATTTACTTTTAAAAACGGATTGTCTATAATGAAAATCGTGATAAACGTTTATCTAAAAGGTGGCATTCGCCATTGGCTCATAGCAGGATCAGAGCCAAATCCCATGAAAAAATTGCAGCATAAGATACCGGGGTTTTGTGTTGCTGGAGGTTATTTTGAAAAGCACAAAATTGTGGATTGCGGATTCTGATGTTTCCTATGCGGAGGCATTCAGAGAGTACGTCAATCTGAAAAAAAGTCATTTGTTCCAGGTAAGGATGTGTACGGATCAGGAACAGTTTGACCGTATATTCTCTACGGAAGAGATCGAGGTGCTGCTGCTTTCAGCAGAGTGGTATGAGGTCTGTAAAGACTTGATACGCAGAGAATGTGTGATCTTTTTGTCCGAGGGGAGTCTGCCCAAAGAACTGGGCATGTATCCGGCCATATACAAGTATCAGTCTGTGGAAAATATCCTTCGGGAGATTCTGTATTATTATTCTGAAGCTGCCTTGGAAGAGGAATTATTCACAGGAGTACACAGGGACAACAGCGTGATAGGGGTGTATTCCCCGGTAGATGGAATCAGTAAAAGTAAGTTTGCATTTGCCTTAGGACAAGTACTTTCGGAAAACAGGAATGTTTTATATCTAAATCTGGAAGAATGTTCTGGTCTTTTGGAGATATTTGGAGGCAGTCATTGGAACTTATCTGACTTGATTTATTTTCTTAGACAGACAAATAAAACGCCGTTTCTCTATCGTCTAAACAGTATGGTCCAGAAAGTGGATCAGTTAGATTACGTCCCGCCTTGTGAGTCCTATACGGATTTTCGACAGATTACAGTGGAGGAGTGGCAGCAGCTTTTGTACCTGATTCGCACGCAGAGCACTTATGATTTTATCATCCTGGATTTTGGAAGCATCACAGGTCATGAGCCGGAGCTTCTGCGTCAGTGTGACGGCATTTATATGCCGATACAACAGGATATAATCTCGCAGGGCAAGATCAGCCAGTGGGAGCGATACATCCAGATTTTAGACGGAATGGACATTCTGGAAAGACTGCAGAAACTGGAATTGCCAGCTCTGGATATCAGGCTGTCAAGTGAAGAGGATCTTAGGACGCTGCCGCAACAGGAACTGGGGAATTATATCCGGGGACTGCTATACGAAGAATAGGAGGAGCCATGGGACAGGCAAAAGGAGCAGAGGCATCTGACCGCTTCTTGGACCTGAAAAGGCAGATTTTAGAGCGTGTGGACTTGAGTCGGGAAGTACCCGATGAGGAGATGCAGGAACTGATCGATGAGGTTGTGCTTACCTATGGGAAAGACCAGCATCTTTCTCTGAATGAAAGATGCAGACTAAAAAAAGAGTTGTTTTACGCACTGCGTAAGATGGATGTTTTGCAGGAGCTTTTAGAGGAGCCGGATGTGACCGAGATCATGGTCAATGGCATGGACGGCATCTTTTTGGAAAAAGGCGGAAAGCTAAAACTTTGGGAGAAGAATTTTTATTCCAGAGAGCGGATTTTAGATATTGTCCAGCAGATGATAGGAGCCTGCAACCGGATTGTCAACGAATCTCAGCCAATCGTCGATGCAAGGCTAGAGAACGGGGACAGGGTGCATGTCGTTCTTCCCCCGGTTGCAGTCAATGGGCCGATTATCACAATACGACGATTTCCAAAAGAGCCTATTACGATGAAAAAGCTGTTGGAATGGAACAGTCTCTCTGAAGAAGAGGCATGTTTTCTAAAGAACGCGGTACAGGCAGGATATTCCATCTTGATCGCAGGCGGTACAGGCTCTGGTAAGACGACTTTTTTAAATGCACTCTCGGAATATATCCCAAAGGAAGAGCGGGTCGTGGTGATTGAAGACACCGCAGAGCTTCAGATTCAAAATGTGGAGAATCTGGTACGCTTAGAGACCCGCACAGCGGGAATGGAGGACTGTAAGGAGATAACAATCCGAGATTTGATACGGGCTTCTCTCAGGATGAGGCCGTCTCGAATCATTGTGGGTGAGGTGAGGGGCGCCGAGACATTTGAACTTCTGACCTGTCTGAACACCGGGCATGACGGAAGCTTTTGTACCTGCCATGCAAACAGCACACGTGACACGCTCAGCCGATTGGAGACTATGGTTCTTATGGGGATGGAATTGCCCCTTCAGGCCATTCGGAGGCAGATCGCCTCCGGCATTGACCTGATTGTTTATCTGGGAAGGCTTCGGGATAAGAGCCGAAGACTTTTAGAGATCACAGAAGTAACCGGTATGGAAGAGGAACAGGTGATCTTGAATCCCCTGTATCTCTTCCGGGAAACCGGAGAAGTATCCGGCAGGGTCTGTGGGGTACAGGAAAAGACAGGAGAGATGAAGCAGATTGAAAAATTTAAACGTGCAGGAATCCTGGAATTTTAGACCTGTATGGGTGTGGGACCTGGTACAGGGAGTTCTTTTGATCTTGATATGCTCCTGGCTGTTTTATGATTCACTGTATGCAGTGTTGCCTTTGATGCCTTTTCTCTGGCTGTGGCACAGAGAGCGGGCGGCTGTCCGGGCGCAAAAGGAAGAGGAGCACTTTAAAAAGATGTTCCGGGAATGGATACTTTTATTGGCGTCCTCTCTGTCTGCCGGATATTCGGTGGAAAATGCCATGGGTCAGTCTTATAAAGAGCTGTGCCTGATGTTTCCCAAAGGAGGCATCATGTTAGAGGAACTAAAAAATATGTTGGCTAAAGCAGAGAATAATCAAAGACC
Source organism: uncultured Lachnospiraceae bacterium (assembly GCA_910585995.1). Taxonomy (GTDB): domain Bacteria; phylum Bacillota; class Clostridia; order Lachnospirales; family Lachnospiraceae; genus Hominiventricola. Next base: position 50,057 of record CAJUGG010000032.1, on the reverse strand, counting down.
GGAAGCTCTTTTGGAGGCATTTGCACGACAATATCCTTTTGAGGAGGTTCAAAGCTTTGTGGAAGTGTTCTGTACAGCGAGAGTCAGCGGAGGAAGTCTCAATGAGATCATACGCAATACAGCAGCACAGATGGCAGAGATTATGGATACGAGAAGAGAGATCACGACGATGCTGGCATCGAAGGTATATGAACAGAGGATTATGACTGTGATGCCTTTAGCAGTCCTTCTCTATCTGCGGCTTGGCTCTGGGGAATTTTTAGAGGGGCTTTATCATAATGTGGCAGGTGTCTGTGTAGCGACCATCTGCCTGCTGATCTATCTGTCTGCGTATCTGATCGGAAAGAGGATGGTGAAGTTTGAGATATAAGACCCGATGTATACTGATCGCAGCATCAGGAGGAATCTTAAGCATGGTCTTTTGGGGACTTAGTTTCAAGAGCCATCAGACGGTGCAGGAACTTGAGCGCCCGGACAGCGGAGGAAGTGATCAGATACAGGAACTTCAGCTTGAGATCGACGGGGAAAGATATCCGTTTTCTGTGGTATTAGAAGCGGTTCCCTGGGAGGAAGAGGCGCTTTTAGAGTATCTGACAGAAGCATCCAGTGGTCTGGAGGCGTTGTTTTTAAGAGACAATCCGGATCTGAAACATATCAGGACTAAAGTATCCATGCCGTCTGCATATCCGGGGACACCGATTGCAGTGCAGTGGTATCTGGATTCCTGGGATTATATAAAACCGGATGGAACAGTAAATAATGAAGGGCTTACAGAACCAGTGCCTCTTGGGGTGCAGGCGGTGCTGTCTCTGGCAGGGCAGAGCCTTACCTGGGAGCAGCAGATCTGTATCTGCCCGTTGGAAGAGCCAGATCTTGAGCAGAAGCTTCGCATGGTGTCCTGGCAGATCCAGAGACTGCAGCAGAGTCCGCAAAAGCGCTTGGCTCTGCCGGATACGGTCGCCGGAGAATCCATACGATGGTATCAGGCCGCAGACCGGCGCTATCTGTGGATTGTGATGCTGACGTTTCTGTCTCTTTTGGCAACCATTATGGGAAAACGTCAGGAAGAGGAAAAAGAACGAAAAAAGCGCGAAAAAGGTATGCGGCTGGATTATCCGGATATTGTCAGCCGGTTAAGCCTCTATATGAGTGCAGGGATCAGTACAAGGAAATCGTGGGAACGGATGATTGACAAAGAGAGCGTAAAAGGCCGCGCTGCATATGAAGAGATGCGCACTACGCTGTATGAGATGCAGAGCGGAGTGCCGGAAGCGCAGGCTTATGAGCGGTTTGGAATGAGATGCTGTATGCCGGCTTATCTAAAGCTTGGTACGTTATTAAGCCAGAACCTGAGAAAAGGTACAAAAAATCTGGCAGAGATTTTAAAAGAGGAGTCAAGGGAGGCTTTTGAGGATCGTAAGGCCCTGGCAAAACGAATGGGGGAAGAATGTGAGAGCAAGTTGTTACTTCCGATGCTTATGATGCTTCTTACCATATTGATTTTAGTGATGTATCCGGCAGTCGTATCATTTCAGATGTAGGAGGAGACATATGAGAGCATTTTGGAAACAGTTTTGGGAAGACCAGAGCGGAATGGGTGTAGTGGAAGTCATATTGATTATTGTTGTGTTGATTGGCTTAGTCATTATCTTTAAGACACAGATTACAGAAGTAGTCAATGATATTTTTGAAAAAATTGTATCGCAAAGCAGCAGTATATAAGAAAAAGTCCGGGCAGATCACGCTCTGGGTAGCACTTATTTTTCTGGTATTTACAGGTCTTTATCTGGTCTTATTGCAGTCTGTGAAAAAGCAGCTTCAAAGACAGCATGCAGAACAGTCTGTGGAGGCAGGACTATTTTCCCTTTTTTCAGAATACGAACCACATCTGCTGACACAGTATGACCTGTTTTACATAGATACGTCCTTTGCAAGCGGAACCGAACAACCAAAAGAACTTTGCAGTCATCTGTGGCATTTTACAGACCAGAATATTACAGGAACATCAAAAGATGGGATCTATGGCCTTACGCTTTTGGGAGTGAATACGGATCAGTATGTACGGGCTACTGATGGAAGAGGTGCTGTCTTTTATCGGCAGGCTATACAGATTATGAAAGAAAAGACCGGGTTTTCGTTAGCAGAGGACTGGCTGCTTTCAGAGGCTTTACAAAAAGACACAGAAGAGCAGACAGAGAGATTTGAAAAAGACTGTGCAAAGTATGAAGGAAAGGTGGTTGATTATGAGGACGAAGAAGAGGAACTTTCAAAAGAAGCACATTCGTTTGACGGCCTGTGGAAAAGTTTTACCTTGTCCCACGGCGTACCTAAGTCCTGCCCGATTTCGGAAAAGACGATCGCTATAGAACGGGCGCCCTCAAAAAGAGAGCTATCGGTCGGCGTGGGGAGTGCAGACGGCACAGAAGACCAACTGCTGCAAAAACAATGGTTTATCAGTTATCTGTGTGAGTATCTGACCCAGGCAGAAGAGATGCTAAGACAGCCAAGAGAGGAAGGATATCTGGATTATCAGCTAGAGTATATCATTGCTGGAGAAGCATCCGATAAAAAGAATCTGGAACAGGTGTTGCAAAAGCTTCTGCTGGTCAGAGAAGGGGTAAATTATCTGTATTTATTGGCGCATCCGGAGATGTATCAGACCGCAGAGAAGTTAGCCAAGGTCTTAGGAGGTCTTACGGGAGGAGCGGCGCTCTTTGAGAGCTTAAAGCATCTGATCCTGCTTGGATGGGCCTATGGCGAGAGCTTAGTGGAAGTCCGTCAGCTTCTGGGAGGATATGAACTCTCGGTGGTGAAAGGACAAGAAGACTGGCAGGTGCCATTGTCTGACCTGCTGAAGCTGATCAAGAAGTTAGACCAGTATGATACGCCTGAGCACAGACAGGAGGGAGTCTCTTATAAGACTTATCTGCGGATGTTTTTATCCTTCCAGCCGGCAGAGAATCTGTCCATGCGGGCATTGGATGTAATCGAGGGGGAACTAAGACAGATCGAAGGTTGTGAACGGATTCATCTGGATCACTGCATCGAACAGCTGACAGCACAGGTCTGGATGCAGGATCTGTACTTAGAGCGGACTTATGGATATGAATAACAACAGCGAAAGGAGGCACAAAGGGATGCCCTTTTGCACTCAGAAAAAGCAAATGAATCAACTCCAGATACTCCGCAGACGAGATGACAGAAGGGCTTCCCTTTGTGCCTCTGTCAGAGGAAGCCTTACTTTGGAAGCTGCATTGGTGCTGCCGCTTTTCTTGTGTGTGATCACAGCACTTTTCTATCTGTTTGCCTTCACTGCAATACAGGCAAAAGAGAGCCGAAAGCTGATGGAGCGCGCCCAGATACTGGCAGTGACCATGACAGAGACTGCCGATCCTTATATCAGGCTGCATGATGCGGATCTGGTGACACCACCTTTTTCCGGCTTGTTTTTCAAAGGGAAAGTAATCTTTCGAAAAGCCGTAGTCCGGGCATGGGCAGGATACACAAAGGAGACGTTTGGGAGCGGAGATCTGGAAGAGATCGTCTATATTACACCAGAGGGAGAGGTCTGTCATAAAAGTATGGAGTGCTCTTATCTAAAACTTAGCATCCGCAGTATCTCTTCAGAGGCGATTGAGACAGAGCGGAATCTCTCCGGAGGCATCTATCATTCTTGTGAGTATTGTATCAAAAAAGGATGGTCAGGAGGCAATGTCTATATCACAGACTATGGGAACAGTTACCATAGTATCTCAGGCTGCAGAGGATTAAAGCGGACGGTGATGGCTGTTCCCTTTTCCGAGGCAGGAGGACGCAGGTTGTGCTCTCGATGCGGACAGTGAACTTTTGGTGGGTACTGCTTCATTTGATCATATTGTCTGTGGAGGATTTTCGGGAGCATCAACTGTCTATGCCTGTGATCCTGGAACTGGGAGGTACAGGATTGGTTTATGGATGGTATACCGGGCACCAGCCTCAGATCGGACTGGGTTTATCTCTGCTTTTTATGGGAGCTGTGACACAGGAAAAGATTGGTTATGGGGATGGATATCTTATGTTCGCGCTGGGCATGTGGCTGTCATGTTCAGAGCTTTTACAGTTGTTTCTGTTGGGAATAGGTTTTTTGAGCCTGTATGGGATCTGTACACAGAAAAAGGAGCTGCCAATGGTTCCTTTTTTGACAGCCGCCTATCTGCTGGGAGGATGGATATGAAGAAAAAGGGGAGATATGTACTCGAAGCAGCAATGCTGATTCCAGGAATCAATATCTTGCTTGTATATCTGGTGTTTTTTTCGTTCTATGCACATGACTACGCAGTCTGCACACAGACAGCAGTGGAATCTGCAGTGAAAGGACTTTATCCAGACGGTGCTACAGACAAACAGAGAAAAGAAAATGTGGAACAAGATCTGCGCCAAAAACTTTCTGAGCGTCTTTTATGGGTACAGGAAGAGGAGGTATCCATAGAGTTGAACCCTGTACGTCTGAAGATTCAGATATCCGGAAAAGGTAGTTTTTTGCCGGTAGAGGATGTCCTGGTAGAGCGGGAATTTTACCGGATACAGCCATGTAAGACAATCCGCAGGTGCAGATGGATGGAGGATAAAGATGGAGATACGATATAAAAGGGATTTAAACAGCAACTATATGATCTTGACAGATCAAAGCACTAAGACAGAACCATATGAGATACGGATGATCACAGAAAATCGGATCTATGGACTGCTTCCCTGTGTCAGTCAGGAACATGAAGGAGTGATGGAATATTATTATGAGATTACCGGGCGTCAAAGTATGGAGCTTTTGTATGAACGCAGAAAACTGGACTGTGAACAGTTAAAAGGGCTGCTGCGGGAGCTTTTGCGTATAATAGAAGCGGCCAAAGAATATCTGCTGAATCCAGATCATTTGATCTTAAGTCCAGAATCTATGTATCTGAATACCAAGTCGGAAAAATTGTATCTATGTTATTATCCTGACTATCAAAAAGAGATTCGGGAATCCTTTTTGGATTTAGCGGAATATCTGCTGGGAAAGTTGGACAAAGGGGATGCAAAAGGGATAGAATTTGGCTATGAACTGTATCAGAATGCTCTAGAGCCTAATTTCAGCCTGTTAGAGATCTTGCATAAACATGCAGAACCAAAGATCAAGGCACCAGAACCTGGGCCACAGCCACAGCTAGTCTCTCCTTCGGCTGTACAGGAAGAAGTCCTGGAGAAGACAGGAAGCTGGATTAATTTCTTTAAGAAAAAATCTCCCAAAGACAGGTTTCAGGATTATGTGGCAGAAGCTGCACAACTGGATGGTTCATCGGCTGCCGTATTAAAGACGCAGGAACAAGTACATGAGACTGCCTGTCTGCAAAGAGAAAAAAGAGAGGGCTTGTATCTGCGCAGCCTGCATATTGATTATCCGGATTTTCAGATTAAGGAAGAGACTTTTTTAATTGGTAAGAAAAAAGAAAGTGTGGATGGATGTATACCAGTGTCCACAATTAGTCGGATTCATGCCAGACTGTCTTTTTATAATGCGCTGTATTATCTGGAAGACCTCAACTCCACCAATGGAACCTGGGTCGATCAAGTACAGTTAAATCCCTATGAGCCGTGTCCGCTAAAAGATGGTGTGCATATTGTATTTGCCAGTGTAGAATATGAGGTTCAACTGTAGACAGGCTTGCATTGCCGTCTAAAAACCGCTATACTGTTATCTATCAAAAAAATCAGGAGTGTTTGTATGATATTTGACAGTCATGCGCATTATGACGACCAGGCTTTTGACAGTGACAGAGAAGAAGTGCTGGCGTCTTTTAAAGAGAACGGGATCGGTATCGTGGTGAATGTGGGAGCAAGCCTTAAGGGGACAGAGAAGACCATTCGGCTGACAGAGGAGTATCCTTTTATTTATGGTGCAGCAGGAGTTCACCCGACTGAGGTGGGAGAGCTGAATGAGGAGCGCTTTTCCTGGCTTAGACAACAGTGCATCCGGGAGAAGATCGTGGCAGTGGGAGAGATTGGACTGGACTATTATTGGGATAAAGAGCATCATGACCTGCAGAAAAAATGGTTTGTCCGCCAACTGCGCCTCGCAAAAGAGTTAGGACTTCCGGTGATTGTCCACAGCCGGGAGGCGGCCGCCGATACCATGGAGATCTTACGACAGGAATACAGCGCACAGACTAAGGCCGTCATACATTGCTATTCTTACTCTTTGGAGATGGCAAGAGAGTATGTCAAGATGGGGTACTATCTGGGCATTGGCGGGGTGATTACTTTTCCAAATGCTAAAAAACTAAAAGAAGTGGTACAGCAGATCCCATTGGAGAGGCTTTTGCTGGAGACGGATTCTCCCTACTTAGCACCGGTTCCTTACCGGGGAAAACGAAATGATTCCCGCAATCTGTCATATGTGGCAGAGGCTATCGCTGCATTAAAAGCATGTACAACAGAGGAAGTGATCCGGATCACATTGGAAAATGCCAGATCTTTCTATGCGATCGGACAGGAGGCGGCCATATGACAGCACCAAGACCTTATCTTGGGAGTCCCCAGGAGACGATTGCAGTCTTAAATCAGTATAAGTTTGTATTTCAAAAAAAGTTTGGACAGAATTTTTTGATTGATCCTCATGTGCTAGACAAGATCATCCGGGCGGCAGAGATCACCAAAGAAGACTATGTGGTGGAGATCGGCCCAGGGATCGGAACCATGACACAGCATCTGGCAGCAGCGGCAAGAGGCGTGGCAGCGATAGAGATCGACAAGGCGCTGATTCCGATACTAGAAGATACATTAAGCGGCTATGACAATGTGACCATTATTCATGACGATGTGATGAAGGTGGATCTGGAAGCGCTTACCCAGAAGAGGAATGAGGGCAGACCGGTTAAGGTCGTGGCGAATCTTCCCTATTATATTACGACGCCGATTATTATGGGACTTTTGGAAAAACATGTGCCCGTTCAGAGTATTACGGTGATGGTGCAAAAAGAAGTGGCGGACCGGATGCAGGTGGGGCCGGGAACCAAAGACTATGGCGCACTCTCCCTGGCAGTTCAGTATTATGCAAGTCCTTATATTGTAGCCAATGTGCCTGCGAATTGTTTTCTGCCAAGGCCCAAGGTGGGTTCTGCTGTGATCCGCTTGACCACGCATGAAAGCCCGCCGGTAAAAGTAAAAGATGAGAAACTGATGTTCGCCATTATCCGGGCTTCTTTTAATCAGCGCAGAAAGACCCTGCAAAATGGAATCAGCCATGCAGCAGAGCTTGGGATCAGCAAGGAGCAGACGGTGAAGGTCTTAGAGGAGATGGGACTGTCTCCTTCTATACGGGGAGAGGCCATGACGCTTGCACAGTTTGCAGAGTTTACCAATCGGGTACTAAAGTGATGTGCTTCTTGGCATAACTGTATCTAGACGAGCATAGAATATCCCTAAAAGGCGAAAGAGAGTGTTCATGGAAGAATACAGGCGCCAGATTGCATATCTCTATACCTATCCGGATCACAATGAGCGGCAAAGCTTGGGATTTGTAAAGTTAGAGTTAAGAAAGCACCAATGCAGACTAGAAGTGCATCTGAAAAAAGTTCAAAGCCTTAGGGGAAAAGCCGGAAAGATCTATATCTATTTTCAGCGTCAGGATCAGATGGTAGGGATCTATCTGGGAGAATTAGAAGAACAGGCGCAGGCGATGGGATGGCAGGGGATGATCGATGCTCTGAATATTCAGGGAAAGGGGATCTCTCTCTCCGATACCAAGGGGATCTGGCTGACCTTGTCAGAGGATCAGGACTGTGTGGCAGAGTGGGAGGATGCCTGGATCGGTGCAAGAAAGCTGCTGATCTACCCCAGAGGTGGTGAAAAATGTATCCGCTGTGCATGGTTTGGAAATTGCGAGAGGAGTACACAAGATGTATCTGACAGAGGACGAGAAGTATATGAAAGAAGCCATCCGGCAGGCCAAAAAAGCATGGAAGCTTCAGGAAGTGCCTATCGGATGCGTTATCGTAAAAGACGATAAGATCATCGCCAGAGGCTATAACCGCCGAAACACGGATAAAAACACATTGGCACATGCAGAACTTTTAGCGATTCGAAAAGCCAGCCGGGCAGTGGGGGACTGGCGGTTAGAAGAATGTACCATGTATATTACGTTAGAGCCATGCCAGATGTGTGCGGGAGCCATTGTGCAGGCGAGGATTCCAAGAGTAGTAATCGGAAGCCGCAATCCCAAGGCAGGTTGTGCAGGGTCCATTTTAAACTTGCTTCAGATACCAGAATTTAATCATCAGGTGGAGCTTAAGGAGGGAATCTTAGAAAAAGAGTGCTCACAGATGTTAAAAGATTTTTTTAAAGAACTGCGGAAAAGCCGAAAGCAATAGAATTCATACTCTATGATCCAAAGCCGCAGCACAAGCACACTTCCAGGACAGGTGTGTGCTTGTGCTGCGGCTTTGATGTATGTTATACTGATGATATAAAAAAGGAGAAGGAGGACTGTATGAAGAGCAGAAAAGAAGTGATCGCCTATTGCCTTACATTCTCCCATACATATGAAGATTATCCATTTCACGACGCCAACTGGACCTGTATGCGGATACGGACTACGAATCGTATCTTTGCCTGGATCTACGAGCGGGAAGATAAGATATGGGTCAATGTGAAGTGTGATCCGCAGTGGCGGGATCTGTGGAGACAGACATACGAGGCGGTGGTGCCGGCTTATCATATGAACAAAAAGTATTGGAATTCTTTGATTCTGGATGGGACGATACCAAAGAAAGAGTTAAAACGGATGATCGCAGAGAGCTATGATCTGTGTGCGAAAAAGTAAGGGTGGGGTCATGGATCTACAGAAGATGTATGAAAAGAGACTGACGCCTGAGCGAAAAGTGGAAGCTTTCCGAAGGTATGTGATCAAGCTGAAGCGTCAGAGATCGCTAAATGCAGAACTTAGGGAACCGGTAGATGCCCGGACGGATATCCGGCTGTTTCGGGAAGAGGCTTTGTATATGAAAGGGCTTCAGGCAGAACACCCAAAGCCTGTGAAGCTGACTAAGATCGTTCGCTGCTTAGAAGAGATGACAGACGAGCAGATCTTGTATTATTATACCCTTGTAGGACAGTTTAGGGAACAGAAAGCAGAGGTGGAGGATCTGAATTATGCCGCATATTATCTGCTAGAAGTAGCCAATCTGATCTATCAGGACAGTCCTTTGGAGGCCTGTGAAGTCTTGTTCTCTTTTTGGGACAGGCTGTGTGAAAAAGCAAAACCAAAGGAAAAGTTTCAGGAATATTTTACGATGATCTGCCGTCTGTTTATGCTGTCGAATCCGGAGGTGCTGATGCCGGTGGTTGACAGCCTGGAGAAATGTACAGGAAAAGATTTCAGCGGACGACTGTATGAGGCGATAGAAAGAGGAGATTACCGGGAAGCTGCCCGATATGTAAGGCAGAATGCAAGACTTTTAAAAGTGGACAAGTTGTGTTCCGCTCAGAATTATGTGACATATACATGGCGTGCGATGCCCTATATCTTTCAGAGCTTAGAGGACTCTTTTGCAGAGTATGATTTTCGGCATATGATCCTGAATGGATTCTATGGCTCTATGTATCTTGGGGAGTATCCTGTCTTGTATGGAAAAGAAAAGCCCGCGAAGCGAGTGCAGGTATCCGACTATATGTATTATGAGTACCAGGATTTCTCGGATTACTGGAAATTCTGGTATTATATCCTGCGGGAAAGTGCACAGGATCTGCTGTGTATTCTCTACTACTGCACCGAATCCTGTGTCCGAAAGGCCATAAAAGCACCAAACAGAGTATTTTCTGTCAACAAGCTGATAAATAAAAATTATCCGATCGGCATAGATCATCCTAAAAACGTGGAAAAGATCAAAGGGATGCTGCGTGATCCAAGGTTTCAGAAAGCCATCGAAGAAGGGGTGCAGCGCTTTTTTACAGCCGAACAGATCGTTCTTCCAAAGAAAAAAAGTCAGGCAAAAAATGTGCCGGATCTGGACTATGAGCGTGTAGAGGTCCCCGAATCGATTGATCCCAAGCGGCTGAAAAAAGCGCGCTCAGATGCAAAGTCAGTGCTTGGGATGCTAAGTGAAGGAGAACTAAACTATGAAAGTCTGAGATCTTGTGAAATAATTCACAAAAAAGAGACAGAAGCAAAACCTGCGCAGGACGAGGAGTGGAAACAGGAGGAGAGACAGTATCTGAGGTATCTGCGAGAGGGAAAAAAGGAGGAAGCGGAGCATTTCTTGTCCGTATGCAGGATACCAGAGCCTGTGATGATCAAGCGGATTAATGAAAAAGCATTGCAACTTATGGGAGATCTTCTTTTGGAAAAGGAAGCGGGTGTCCTGAAGATTATAGAAGACTACGAGGCAGATGTGGATCAAATCGTGAGAGAGGAAGCATGATGGAACAGAAGGTAAATAAGCGGATTGCCAAGACGATCCTGCATGCATTAGCGGGAGGAAGTGTGCCGGATAATGGACTCCCGTATATTGCTGTGGGCCGCAGGGACGAGGTGGAAGCCATCACACAGGATATGGCACAGGTGGCAGAAGGGTATTCGACCTTTCGTCTCTTAGAGGGAGCCTATGGCACCGGAAAAAGTTTTATGGCAAAACTGATTAAAAATGAAGCCCTTTTACGGGGCTTTGTGGTGATGGAATGTGAACTGGCGCCGGAGCGTAAGCTGTGCGGGACAAAGCGGGAGGGGCTGGAGACTTACCGGTGCCTGTTGTCGCGGATGAGTACCAGGACATCTCCGTCCGGGAATGCTTTAGAGGAAGTGCTGGATACCTATCTTAGTCACTGCCAGGAACAGGCAGAACAAAAAGGGCTGACAGAAGTAGATGAGATCCTGACAGATCTTCAAAAGTCTTCTACGCCGCTTCGCCAAAAGATCGAAGCGCTGCCCCACGGATTTGATTTTTATGAAATATTTTTTCAGTATATTCAGGGATATTTTTCAAAAGATGCCAGGAAAAAAAGCTGTGCACTGCGGTGGATGCGCGGCGAATACCGGACCCGGACAGAGGCGAAAAAGGCCTTGGGAGTCAATGCTGTGATCGAAGATGGAGACTGGTTCTCCTATATCAAACTGTGGGCGATTCTGATCAAAGAGATTGGATACACAGGTCTCTATCTACTCTTAGATGAACTGACACAGATCACTAGAAATATCGTCCATGCAGTGACCAGAGAGCACAATTTTGAACGGCTTTTGTCCATATACAATGACTGTTATGGGAACGAAGCCCGCTATATAGGGATTGTGCTGTGCGGAATCCCTTCTTCGATTCATGATAAAAAGAGGGGCATCTTTTCCTATGAGGCACTAAAGAGCCGCCTCTCCAATTCGTCCTTACAGGGAGATGAGATCTATCATGCTCCCATCATCAAGCTCTCCATGCTGACTGCAGAGGAATTTTTGACCCTGTTAGAACGTCTGGAAGATATGCACAGGCTGCTTAACGAGAGAGCAGAGGCTTATTTTTCCGAAGAGGAACGGATTCAGTTTGTGAACTATGAGTACCATCGCATCGCCGCGGCCAACCATCTGACACCGCGGGAATTTATCCGGGATTTTCTGACTATATTGGATCTAAAGAGCACAGTGCGCGTAGAAGACCGGATGGAAGACTTTTTAGGAGCGCAGAAGGGGATTCAGATGAGTGCTTCTATGATCGGGGCTTCTGATGCCGAAGAGGCAGCACAAAGCGGAAAATATGAAGGATTTACATTATGACAGAATCACAGGCCTATGATCTTCTGGCGGATTTTATCCAGGATTATATCTATGACAAACACTGGGAGCATCTAAGCTCTATGCAGATCCGCGCGGTGGGGGAAGTGCTGGAAAAAGAACATCATCTGCTCTTCACAGCCGGGACGGCGATGGGCAAGACAGAGGCGGCTTTGATGCCTGCACTGACCGAGATCTATCATCATCCGGTCAACAGTGTAGGCATCTTGTATATCAGCCCTCTGAAAGCGCTGATTAACGACCAGTTTGAACGGATTGAAGAGATGCTGGCGGGCACGCATCTTCGAATCACCAAATGGCATGGCGATGCGGCTCTCTCCAAAAAAGAACGACTTTTAAGATGGCCTGACGGGATCTTGCAGACTACGCCGGAATCTTTAGAGGCCATGTTGTGCCGCCATCCGGAAAATATCAGGATCTTGTTTTCAGAGGTTCAGTATATCGTGATAGATGAGATCCACTATTTTATGGGAAATCAAAGAGGGCTGCAGTTGTTGGCCATCCTAGAACGGATGCAGAGGATTACAAAGAGAATACCAGTTCGAATTGGGTTGTCAGCCACGATTGCGGATACCAAAGAAGCGCTTACCTTTCTCTGTGCCGGAAGCACTAGGAAAGCCAAAGTGATCGATTATCAGGAAGAGAAAAGGAGGTATCTGGTCTCGGTCACTTCCACGCGGATCAGAAGCAATGATTATCCCAAAGCGTATGGGAAAAAGATCTTAGAACAGGCAAAGGGAAAACGCGTGCTGCTCTTTACCAATTCCCGACGGGAGTGTGAGATTCTGGTATCGCAGGTAAGGCGCCTGGCGCAAAAAGAGGGGCTTGTGGATCATTATTATATTCACCATGGGAGCATCTCCAAAGATCTTCGGGAAGAGACCGAAGCCTGTATGAAACACAGCTCCGGCCCGATACTGACCGGGACGACACTGACCTTGGAGCTGGGGATCGACATTGGAGATCTGGATGAAGTGATCCAGGCATCCCAGCCGCTTCGCATCTCCAGTATGGTACAACGGGTAGGGCGCAGCGGCAGAAAGACCATGCAGTCGAGTATTGCCTTCCACCTGCGCTACTATGCACCGGAAGAAGCACTGGAAAGTCTGGATCTTAGCCTGGTGCGGACCATCGCCATGATCGAACTGTATTTTCGGGAAAAATATCTGGAGACAGAGAGACTGCCAAAGTACCCTCTGAACCTGCTTGTCCATGAGACGCTGTCCATCCTCTGTGAAAAAGGGTGTTTACAGCCTAAGAGACTGGCAGCAGAACTTTTGGAACTCTCCATTTTTCATGCCATTTCCCAGGAAGAACTGAAGCAGGTACTGCACCAGATGATGCGGTTGGATTATATCAAATTGTATGAGGATGGCGCAGTCGGACTCTCCGATCTGGGAGAAAAAATATGCATAAATATGGATTTTTATGCAGTCTTTGAAGCAGAAGATACTTATAGCGTCCGCTGGAATGGACAAGAGATCGGGATGGTGGATCGTGCCTACAAGGCAGGTGATTACTTTTTCCTGGCTGGTAATACCTGGCTGGTACAAGGCTGCGACAAAAAACATAAACGCCTGGATGTAGAACCAGGATATGCCAAAGCAGATATTCATTTTAACGGAAAAGGCGATCTTAAGACCGATCAGAGGACGATGGAAAAGATTCACAAGGTACTGATTTCTAAGGAAAGCTATCCCTACCTGGATGAAGAGGCTGCCGATATCTTAGATGAGCTGCGTACGGCTTCCAGACAATATGGGCTAACCAAGACTCTGCAAAAAGAGCCAGGAACAGACAATCTGCTTTTATTTCCCCGGCTGGGAACAGACACCATCCGTACCCTGTACTATCTGTGGAACTCCAACCAGGTCGCCTGTGAACAGGTGGTTCTTCGGGGATTTCTCTATGGAATCCGCCTCTATTCGATCCGTGAACAGCGCCTTAGAAAAAAGTGTGCTGAGATATTAGAGAAAGGCTGCCCCATCCGTCCCGCTTATCTGCTTCGAAAAGAACGTATAGAAGGAAAATATTTTGACATCTTACCAGAAGAACTAAAATGCAAAGAACTGCTGCAGGATCTGTTAGACCTAAAAGGCGCTGCTTTATATCTTAAAAAACTGTCAGGAGAAGTAAAAGAATATGAATGATTACCGCTATTATTTTGCACCACTAGAAGGCATCACCACATGGGTCTACCGGCAGACCCATGCGCAGGTGTACCGTCCCCTGGATAAATATTTTATCCCTTTTATCGAACCTCATGAAAAGCGGGATTTTAAGAAAAAAGAATTAAAAGAGATCCTGCCGGAACACAACGAGGGCATCTGTGCCGTCCCGCAGATCCTGACAAAACAGGCAGACGGATTTATCAAAGTGGCTCGTGCCCTGCAAAAACTGGGCTATCAGGAAGTCAACCTCAACCTAGGCTGCCCGTCCCGAACAGTAACCTCCAAATGCAAAGGCTCTGGTTTCTTAGCGCTTCCAGAAGAATTAAAGCATTTTCTGGAAGAGATCTATGGGGCATTGGATCTGAAGATCTCCATCAAGACCAGGATTGGAAAAGAAGACCCAGAAGAATTTCATAAACTTTTAGAGATCTACAACCAATTTCCGCTAGAAGAGCTGATCATCCATCCAAGAACGCAGACAGACTACTATAATCATACTCCCAGATTATCCTGCTATGAAGAAGCCATAAAAAAGAGCAAAAATCCCCTGTGCTACAACGGAGACCTGTTCACCGCCAGCAAGATCCAGGAATTTCAACAAAGATTTCCAGAAGAAAGATGCCTAATGCTAGGCCGCGGTCTCATCCTGAACCCCGGTCTGCTCTGCGACGGCACAAAACAGCAGTTTGAACAGTTCCACGATACACTGATACAGAGATACTTAGAGGAAGGATTAGAGGAGAATAACGTACTCTTTAAGATGAAAGAACTGTGGTTCTACCAGATCCACCTGTTCAAAGGGGCAGAACGGTATGGGAAGAAGATCAAGAAAGTAAGGGGGCTTACGGAGTATCGAGAGGTTGTGAGGGAGGTGCTATTGGAGTGTGGGATACAAACACATTGAACTATTACGATCAACACGCACAAATGTTCGCTGAATCCACAAAAGATGTGGATTTTCGTGCGGTTCAGGATCGGTTTTTGGGTAAGCTTTTTCTCCATGCGTATATTCTGGATCTGGGGTGCGGATCTGGGAGGGATACCAGGTATTTTCTGACACAGGGATATCGGGTGGATGCGGTTGATGGCTCAACTGAGATCTGTAAGCTTGCAAGTACATATACAGGTATTCAAGTAAAACAGATGTTGTTTCAGGATTTAAAAGCAGTGGACACCTATGACGGAATCTGGGCTTGTTCTTCTGTTTTGCATCTGCCTTACAAGGAATTAAAAAAAGTTCTGGTTCAAATGGCAGCAGCATTAAAACGAGATGGAATCGTCTACACTTCTTTTAAATATGGGACGTTTGAGGGAGAGAGAAACGGCAGGTATTTTACAGATATGACAGAGGACAGCTTAAGAAAATTGCTGATAGAGACGGCAGTCTTTCAGTTGGAAGAAGAATGGGTGACAAAAGATGTCAGACCAGGACGAGAGGATGAGAGATGGTTGAATATCTTATTGAAGAAAAGGCCAAGATAGTACAGACAGATGTGATGACTGGGGACAAAAACTATGCCAGGTTTTTATATTACCAGTTAAAGATGAGTATGAAGCAGGCGAAACGGATTGATATCATTGTGTCATTTTTGATGGAATCCGGTGTCCGGATGGTTCTGAAAGATTTAAAGGATGCGTTGGAGCGGGGCGTAAAGATCCGCCTGATGACCGGAAATTATCTGGGGATTACGCAGCCGTCAGCTCTGTGTCTGCTTAAAAAAGAACTACATAATGAAGTAGATCTAAGGTTTTATAATGAGAAACATCGTTCTTTTCACCCCAAAGCTTATATCTTCCATCGGGATGAGAGAAGCGAGATCTATATAGGCTCTTCCAATCTGTCCAGAAGTGCACTGACATCGGGGATAGAATGGAACTATCGTTTTGACAGCCACAGAGACCCCTGCAATTTTCAGATGTTTTATGAGACTTTTGAAGATTTGTTCTATTATCATTCGATCGTGATTGATGATGAAGAGCTTAAAAAATATGCCAAAAATTGGAGACGTCCGGCGGCAGCAAAAGATCTTGAACAGTATGATGAGGCAGAAGAAGAGGAGCAGGCGGTGGAGATCTTTCAGCCCAGGGGTGCGCAGATTGAGGCATTGTATGCCCTGGAAGTAAGTCGTGCAGAGGGTGCTGTGAAGGGGCTGGTGCAGGCTGCAACGGGGGTGGGCAAGACGTATTTGGCGGCTTTTGATTCTATGCAGTATCAACATGTACTGTTTGTTGCACACCGCGAAGAGATCTTAAAACAGGCAGCCATCTCATTTAGAAATGTAAGAAATTCTGAAGACTATGGATTTTTTAATCAAAGACGAAAAGACCGGGAGAAAGCCGTGATATTTGCTTCTGTATCCACTTTGGGGAAAGAGAAATATCTACAGGATAATTTTTTTGCACCGGACTATTTTGACTATATTGTAATTGATGAATTTCATCATGCAGTTACAGAGCAGTATCAGAAGATTATCGAGTACTTTACACCCCGATTTTTACTGGGGCTGACAGCTACACCTGAACGGATGGACGGCAGAAATATCTACAAGCTCTGTGACTATCATGTTCCTTATGAGATCTCTCTAAAGGACGCTATCAACCGGGGGCTGTTGGTTCCGTTTCATTATTATGGTATCTATGATAAGACGGATTATTCAGGTTTTCGCCTGGTCAAAGGAAGTTACACTGAGCAGGATCTGAATCGGGCTTATATTGGAAATGCAGAGCGTTATGAGTTGATCTTTCGCCATTATAAGAAATATCGCTCGCAGAGGGCTTTGGGATTTTGCAGCAGCAGAGTACATGCAGAGGATATGGCGCGGGAATTTTCCCAAAGAGGTGTTCTCTCAGCGGCAGTTTACAGCAATGCAGACGGTGAATATTCACAGGAACGCGAGACAGCGGTTGAACAGTTGAAAAACGGAGAGATTCGGGTGATCTTTTCTGTGGATATGTTTAATGAAGGGGTGGATATCCCTGCGGTGGATATGGTGATGTTTTTGCGCCCTACGGAATCTCCGGTAGTGTTTCTTCAGCAGTTGGGCCGCGGGCTTCGCAAAAGCAGAAAAAAAGAATATCTGAATGTGCTGGATTTTATAGGAAATTATGCAAAAGCAGGACAAGTTCCATATTTGTTAAGCGGCCAGTCCGGACGAGAGTATGGCATGGCAGACCAAGTCTGCGAGGAATTGGATGTTCCGGATGGCTGCATGGCGGATTTTGACTTACAGCTTATAGATTTGTTTCAGGAAATGGCAAAGAAAGGCCAGACGATCAAAGAACAGATTCAAAAAGAGTATTGGCGGGTAAAAGAATACCTGGGAAAAGTGCCAAGCCGTATGGAACTATTCACCTACATGGAAGACCAGGTCTATCAGCTGTGTATGACACATCCAACAGAGAATCCATTACGAAAATATCTGGAATACCTTCAGAAATCAGATGATCTGACAGCAGAAGAACAAGAGATCTATGACGGAATCGGGAGAGAGTTTCTTACTTTGCTGGAGACAACAGATATGCAGAAATCTTATAAGATGCCCATATTGTCTGCATTTTATCATGACGGAGACATCAGGCAGGCGGTTACAGAAGAGGATATCCTATACTACTGGAAGCAATTTTTTTCTACCGGAATTAACTGGAAAGATCTGAAAAAAGATATCACATACGAAGAATATCAAAAGATCACCGACAAACAGCACCTAAGCAATGCCAAACGCAATCCTGTGAAGTTTTTAACGATCTCTGGGAAAGGATTTTTTGTCGAAAAAGAAGGCTACATGTTGGCTATTCGGGAGGATCTAAAGGAAGTCATAAGCAAAGAAGCTTTCAAAAATCATATGAAAGATATCATCGAGTACCGGACGATGGAGTATTATCGAAGGAGGTATAGGAAGGATCAAAAGGGGTAGATGATATGATGAGTGGAGCATTGATTGAAACAAGCGCAAGAAGATTAAAAAATGAAGCTGAAAATGAAACAAAAAAGAGAACAGCGCTTAGAATGATTAAAATGGGAAAGTTGACAATTGAAGAGATTGCAGAATGTTCTGAACTCAGCGTGGCAGAGGTAGAACAGCTTGCAGGACTTCAGACAGTGTGAAAAGTTTGTAAATTACTACTTGAAAAACCCCTCTCCCTTTAGTATAATTATGCATCATAAATAAAAATATCTGCGAGTGAAAGGTGGCTGATGTGAACCGGGAAAAGAGGATGGTGTATTAAGAGACGAACGGAACATGTGGAAGATGAAAGGCAGAGGAGACAGGACATCGGATGCCCTATATTTATATACTGCGCTGTGAGGATCAGTCCTTGTATACGGGGATTGCTAAGGATGTCAGGCGGCGGATACGAGAACATTACTACAGGAAAAAGACAGGGGCAAAATATACGAAGAGCCATCCGGTACAGGCGCTTGAGATGGTCTGGGAGACAGACAGCTGGTCTGATGCAGGGAAGCTGGAATATCGGATTAAGCGGTTGAAAAAAGAGAGAAAAGAAGAGCTTTTGCTTCATCCGGAGCGGGCAGATCAGATGGCGGATGGAACGTATCGTCCTTGCCCTGAGATGACGCTCTCCATGTGTCTGGCAAAGGAGGAAGTTGCCGATGGACAGGCTTAGACAACAATTGGCATTTCTGCTGGAGGTGGATCGGCAAAAAGAGATCATCCGGCAGACATATCTGGCAGACGGCAGCCGCAAGGAGACGGATGCGGAGCACGCATGGCATCTGGCTATGATGTGCATGATACTTGGAGAGTATGCAAATGATACGATAGATGTAGCGAAGACTGTGATGATGGTGCTGACGCATGATCTGGTAGAGATCGATGCGGGAGACACTTATGCGTACGATACCAAGGGAAATGAGACGAAGCGCGCAAGAGAATTGCAGGCGGCAGAGCGGATCTACGGGCTGCTTCCCGAAGATCAGGGTGCTTATCTGCGGGCGCTTTGGGAAGAATTTGAAGCGATGGAGACGCCGGAGGCAAAATTTGCCAATGCTTTGGACAAGATTCAGCCAGTGCTTTTGACGGATCGGGCAGAAGGTAAATCCTGGCGCGAACATCAGGTTCATAAAGATCAGATTATGGGCAGAAATGCGAGGACTCATGAAGGATCTGAGCGTCTGTGGGAATATATAAAAGAGATTATTGAAAAAAATGTAGAAGCAGGTTTCATCAGAGGAGAGGACCAAGCAGAATAGCCATCTCCTCCATAAAACCCTTCTGGGATAATTATATACAAATATGAGATGTTGGCAGTAATGGTAGATGTACCTGCACTTCGGTGCCTTTTCCCACGGTGGACCGCAGGTGGATGGTGCCGTTATGTGCCAGGATGATGCGCCGGACAATGGATAGCCCAAGTCCAGTGCCATTTTCTTTATAAGTTACAAAAGGACGGAAGACTGTCTGCTGTTGTTCTTCAGTGATTCCACAGCCATTGTCCTTGACAGCGATCATAAGCCGCTTGTCATGGGTAAACACTTTTAAAGTAATACGTCCGCGTTCTGTAATGGATTCCATGGAATTTTTTATCAAGTTAATAAATGCCTGCTTTAAGCGGATGGGATCTCCGTAGAAATCCGGATATGTATCGTCCAGCTTGATCAGGAGAGGGATATGTTTGGCTAAAAGCTCAGACAAAAGCGAGTCTTTTAAATCACATGCAAATTCTCTTGGATCAATCTTGCTGATGGTTAATTGCTCTCCGTTATTAAAAGTGGAGATGTCGTCTAAAAGTGTTCTCAAATATTGAATATCATTTTTTATCTGATCCCAAAACTCAAAGTCTTCGACTTCCGGGTGCAGCTTTTGAATCCATTGGATAGAACTGTTCACATAGGTAAGTGGATTCCGAATTTCATGAGAGATTTGGGAAAGGGTAAGATGGTACTCTTTTTTCATTGCCGTAATCAGTTCATGGAAGTTTTCGTCTTTTGCCATCAAACGTTCCATTTTTTCCTGTTCGTCATATGTCAGCATAGCATCACTCCCTGGATTCAATATAACAGATATGTCAAAAATTGGCAAATAAAATCGTTCGACAACTTTCGACATAATTTGCCGCAGATATAAATTTTTCATACTTTACAAATATTGTTAGGAGGATTATGATGGTAGATAATAACTGCATTTTCTGTAAGATTGCAGCCGGTGAGATTCCATCGACCACCCTGTATGAGGATGAGGATTTTCGGGTGATCCTGGATCTGGGACCGGCGACAAAGGGACATGCACTTCTGATTCCCAAAGCTCATTATGCGGACTTGTTTGCCATGGAGGACGCTTTGCTGGCCAAGGCGTTAGTGACTGCTAAGTTAATGGCATCGAGGTTGAAGAAGGCGTTGAAGGCAGATGGCTTTAATCTGGTGCAGAATAATGGAGCGTCTGCGGGACAGACGGTATTTCATTTTCATATGCATCTGATTCCCCGCTATGAAGGGGATGAAGCAGGAATCTTATGGGAGCCAAAGACAACGACGCCAGAGGAGATGGAAGAGGTGGCGCGTCTTGTGAGAGGGTGTTGATTACGAATGATAGAACAGGATCACCGGTTAAATGAATATTTTAAGAAATATAGCGATCTGGTGATACGGAATGCATATTCTGTTGTGAGAAATTATGAAGAGGCTGAGGATATCTGTCAGGAATCCTTCGCCCGTTTGTTGATAAATATTGAAAAAGTGTCTCCGAAGACAGTGAAGGCTTGGCTGTTGAGGGTATCGAAGCATCTTGCGATTGATTACACAAGAAAAGGCGGAAGATACAAGACGAATGTGGGACTGGAGATCAGCGAAGAATTTTTCATGGACGAGACAGATCTGGTAGAGATCATGGTGGAAAAGGAACGCTCTGCCAACAGACAGATTGTATTGAACCGGCTGAAAGATGTAAATGAGAATTGGTATCGGGCGATTGTGATGAGTTCCCTGGAAAATATGGACAACACTGAGATTGGTGAAAAGCTGGGAATAAGTCCGGGTCTGGTGAGTCAGTGGAAACACAAAGGCAGAAAGTGGTTACAAAAGGCGTATCAGGAAGAGTTCGGAGACGATGACGAATGAAAGGGGGGTTCCCCCTTCCTTTGTCATGTCTGAGGACAGCAGTTCATCACGGTAAGCGGGCTGTCTGGATAGTGATTTTTTTAACGGGCAGTCTCTGTGATCAGAGCCAGGATCGTCTCGATGGCATCGGACTGAGGGCATCGTTCCATGGCCTGAATGTAGTCCTTACGATGTGAGGAGAGTTCTTTGACAGCAGCTACAAGGGCTGTGGGGGTCAGAGCCTCTTCTTCTAAGACTTTTGAGAAGCCCTGGCGCTCGAAGGACTGCGCATTTTGGATCTGATCTCCCCGACTGGCTTTGGCAGAGAGCGGGATCAGAAGAGCTGGTTTTCTGAGGGCTAAGAGTTCGCAGATCGCGTTGGCTCCGGCGCGGGAGATGACCAGATCACAGAGTGCGAACAGGTCAGGCAGCTCTTTTTGGATGTATTCATATTGGATGTAACCTTTGGTATGGATCAGGCTTTGGTCTAATTTTCCCTTGCCGCACAGATGGATGATCTGCCAATCTTTTAGAAGTTCTGGCAGAGCGGCACGGACGGCCTGGTTGACAGATGCGGCTCCAAGGCTTCCTCCCATGACCATAAGGACAGGTTTGCTGGTGGTAAAGCCAGTGAGAGAGAGGGCGGCCGCACGGTTGCCTTCTGTCAGTTCCCGGCGGATGGGACAGCCTGTCAGGACTGCTTTTTTGGGGGGAAGGTATGCCAAAGTCTCTGGGAAATTGCAGCAGACTTTGGTAGCTCCAGGCATACTGAGTTTGTTGGCGAGACCGGGAGTGAGGTCGGACTCGTGGCAGATGACAGGGACATGGTGGTGCCTGGCTGCAAGGACTACGGGGACAGAGACAAAGCCTCCTTTGGAGAAGACGATGTCAGGCTTCAGGGTCTTGATTAGATGGGAGGCTTCGGAGAAGCCTTTGAGGACCCGGAAGGGGTCTGTGAAATTCTTCAGGCTGAAGTAGCGGCGGAGTTTTCCGGAGGAGATGCTGTAGTAAGGGATGTTTTGAGCTTGTATGAGTTTTTTCTCGATGCCTTCGGTGGAGCCGATGTAGGAGATGTCGTAGCCAGCGGCTTGCAGGCGGGGGAGAAGGGCGATATTGGGGGTTACGTGGCCGGCGGTGCCGCCGCCAGTTAAGATGATTTTTTTCATATAGGATGCCTCCTTTGCTTTTAAGGGATGATGGTTGAGATTGAGCATAGTTAGGCGACTGACTTTAGCGGACGCCGGCTATGGGCAGGTATCACATAAGGGTGTGTTAGAGTTTAGGGGTTGGGGAACGCTGCTATGTTAGATTATGATATAGTGGCTGGAAAAAGTCAACGGGATTTGAGATTGGATTGGTGAGAATATGAAACGTGGCGTAGATGAAAAATGGCTGCAGGAGAGGATTGAGGAAGATCTGATCGCTATGGCAGATGAGCGGGAGAGAGAATTGATGGAGATGCCGGAGCTTCAGAGGATTCATATGCCAAGTGATAAGTTGGCGGATATCTATCAAAGAGCGGAGAAGTATAAGGGTGAGCATGTTGCCAAGAAGAAAAAGTTTAGAATCCGTTATCGGATGGTAGCAGCAGTGGCGGCTGTCCTGGTATTATGTATTGGGGCAGGTGTGATTAGTAGTGGAAATAAAGTGTATATTCCTAAGATTTTCCAGAGTTCCCGCAGGGATGAAGTACAGACCAAGATAGAAAATTCTGATTCTACATATAGGGAATATGATGAGGAAGAGGTTTGCCAGGAAATAGAAGAGACATTAGGAGTTTTGCCAGTAAGATTTGGTTATCAACCAGATAAAATGGGATTGACAGAATATTGGATAAAGTCTGATGAGGATGAAGCAATTTTAAGATATGGTATAGAAGAGAATGATTTACAAATTTATATAAGTAAAGATTATAAAGACGCTACAATAAGTAATCAAACAGATGGAGAAGAAGTAGATACATTATTGATAGATGCTTGTGGGATAGAAGCGGTTGTGTATAAATATCAGGATTCTGATAAACAAACTTATTTTGAGACGGGTTTTGTATATTTAAATACTTATTATTCCATTGGAGGAATGATGGATCAGGAAGAATATATAAAGATTCTGGAAAATATTTGGATAAAAAATGTCTAAAGCTGTCAAAAAAGCAATCTTCAATCGTTATAATATTGTAAGCTTACAGATTTTAATGAAAGGAGGATAATATGAACCAGGTCTGGAAGAAAATGTGTGCACTTGCACTGGCGGGTGTTTTGCTTCTTGGAAGTAATATTCCTGTTTGTGCAGAAGAAGTAGAACCTGCAGGCTATCATGTCTATGATGTACAGAATGGGGAAGTGTCAGATACATGGTATGGAATTGCCAGGGGAGATTATCTTCGGTCAGGCATAGCAAAACTGACACATGGTAATACTGGATACGCGATTTGTTCAGGTACGACATTCGCTCACAGAAGTTTTGACAGAGTGTATGTACGAATTTATCTGGATAAAAGTGATACTGGTACTGGTAATTGGGGAACAGTTGATTACTGGACTGGAGAAGCAAAAAACAATTCAGTTGCAACAACACAAAGTGGCTCCTATAAGATTACTAGGGACAAGTATTATAGTGTAAAAGGTGTTCATTCTGTAACTCAAGGCGGTAAGACTGAGACAACCGGAACTTGTACCAACGCCCTCTACTTTGACTGATCCTCAAGGTAGATTGGCGGGAATGGCTTTTTATCATTTTTTTATCCCAAATTGTATTATTGTATGGTCTGTATCTTTTTGGACAGGGAAGTTCTAAAAAGACAGGATGGACGGTAGACAAAACCTTGCGTTTTTTGAATGCGTGAATTAGGATACCTTTGTACGGAGAGACGATTTAGTAGTGTGATTTTACAATTGAATATAGGAAAGGGATTCAAACCGAATCCAAAATTAAAAACAAAAGCAAATGTAAACATAAGAACAAACCACCTACCTGTACTTTCACAGCGTAGCATACGAGTTTGGTTTACAGCGTTCACAAAAATTAAGAAGAGGGCACTCTCAGGATTCAGCACCCTGAGAAGGCGTCCTCTTTTCTTTTGGTTATGCCGGACTGCTTTGTAGTTGTTTGAGGGCTTTGGCGAGCTGGTCGGGGCAGGAAGTGGGGCGTTTGCCGCAGGTGGTGCCTTCTAAGAGGCGGATGACGTCGTCGACTTTCATGCCTTGTACGAGCTTGGCGATGCCGGCGGTGTTGCCCGCGCAGCCGCCTACAAATTCTACGGATTTGATCACGCCGTTTTCTGCTTCTACGTTGATTGCCTGGGAGCAGGTGCCTTTTGTTCGATATACCATATAAGAATACCTCCTTAGTGTTATGGATGGCTGTGTTCCTATAGCCTTTTCTGCCAAATAGTATAGCAGAATGCATGTGAATTTTCCAGATGTTTTTTCGGGAAGAGGGATTCTTGCCCGGCGCTTTGGTAAGTGATATAATAGTTACACTTTAGCTTGTGCGAATGGAGGATTTTTTATGTGGAAAAAAATTGGAATTATTGGAGCAATGGAGGAGGAAGTGGCGGCACTTCGGGAGAAATTGTCGGATGTGCAGATGCTTCGTAAGGCGTCTATGGATTTTTATGCAGGAACTTTGCATGGGAAAGAGGTCGTCGTGGTGCGCAGCGGGATCGGTAAGGTAAATGCGGGTATCTGTACGCAGATCCTGGCGGATGTGTACGAAGTGGATGCGGTGATCAATACGGGGATCGCGGGTTCTCTGAAAGCGGAGATCAATATTGGAGATATTGTGCTCTCTGTGGATACGTTGCAGCATGATATGGATGCCACGGGATTTGGCTATGAGCCTGGTGTGATCCCGCGGATGGAGACAAGCTGTTTTGTGGCGGATCACGAGCTTTTGGGGGCAGCGAAGGCGGCCTGCAAGGAGGCAGTGCCGGAGATTCAGGTGTTTACCGGTAGAGTGGTCAGCGGAGATCAGTTTATCTCTGACCGCCAGGTGAAAGAGCGGATTGCAGAGAAGTTTGATGGGATGTGTACGGAGATGGAAGGGGCGGCGATCGCTCAGGCGGCATATCTGAATCAGATACCATTTGTGATCATCCGGGCGATCTCTGATAAAGCGGATGACAGTGCTACGATGGATTACCCTACGTTTGAGCGTCAGGCGATCGCTCACAGCGTGGCCCTGGTGGAAAATCTCATCGGCAGAATCGGATAAATTTTTCACTGTCAGAATTTGTTGATAAGTTATGCCTTCCTTTGTGGAGAGAGTCTGGTATACTTAAGACTACTAAAAAATGCAAAGGGAGGCATGACGTATGTTGTATCAGGTATGGCTGTACTATGGAGAATTTCTGGCTCTGGGCGCATGGGGAATGGTGCTGGTGCTGGTGCGGAGAATACTATATGGAAGACTTTGCAAGGATGCGGCTCTTGGGAGCAACGGCAAGGGGAAGATGCTGAAGGCGATGACACTGAAATTCGAGAAGAGTTATGAGGTGCGGGTGGGGATTCATGATATCCCGGTGTTTGTGCAGAAATATCTGTGCCAGGAGCGAAAGTTCGGGATTCGCTTGGTAGAGTGGCGCCGCCTGCCAGAGCGGTGGACAGGCCTGATTCTGGGAATTGGGTTTGTGGAGGCTGTGACTTTGCGGTTTCTTAAATACGACGGGACATTTTGCCTGAATCGTTTTCTGGCGGCGGCTACGGCAGCAGTGGTGGTCCGGGTGGCTTCGCTGTGGTTTGAGACGGACAGCCTGTGGGAACGGACGAAGGTGTGTCTGCTAGACTATGTGTCAAATACGCTGTATCCGAGACAGCATCATGTGTATGAGGGTTTTTCGGAAGAACCCAGGGTTGTGAAAAATGTAACGAATCGTGGAAGGGAGGAGCCAAAGACCCCAAAAGCAAAGGATGCGGAGAAGGGTATCGTGCTCGAAAAAGAGGAAGAATTGATCTTTCAGGAGGTTCTTTCTGATTTTTTAGGCTCGTCCACTTGATTTTTATTATAGCAGATTGTAAAATATTCCTATCAAACAAGCAGGGCTTGTAAAAAAAGGAGTGTAGGTAAACATGGGAAAAGTAACATTTGACTATTCGAAGGCAGCCTCTTTTATCGGCGCAGATGAATTAAAGTACATGGAAGCGCAGGCAACTGCAGTGAAGGATGTATTGGTAGGAAAAAAAGGCGCAGGGAATGATTTTCTTGGATGGATTGATCTTCCAGTAGATTATGATAAAGAGGAATTTGCAAGAATCCAGAAGGCAGCAGAGAAGATTCAGAGTGATTCTGAGGTGCTGCTGGTAATCGGTATCGGCGGTTCTTATCTAGGAGCACGTGCAGCGATTGAGTTTTTACGCCATAGTTTCTATAATATGATATCCAAGGAAGTGCGCAAGACTCCGGAGATCTATTTTGTAGGAAACAGTATCTCCACTCGTTATATGAAGCATCTGATGGATGTGATCGGAGATCGTGATTTTTCTGTCAATGTCATCTCCAAGTCTGGTACGACTACGGAGCCTGCGATTGCGTTCCGTGTGTTTAAGAAGATATTAGAGGACAAGTATGGCAGAAAAGGAGCCGCAGAGAGGATCTATGCTACGACGGATAAGGCAAGAGGAGCGCTGAAGAGTCTGGCTACGGAGGAAGGCTATGAGACTTTTGTGGTTCCGGATGATGTGGGAGGACGTTTCTCCGTATTGACCGCAGTGGGTCTGCTTCCAATCGCAGTCAGCGGCGCAGATATCAAGAAGCTGATGGAAGGTGCTGCAAGCGGCAGAGATCTGGCGCTTAACAGTTCTTATGAGGAAAATGACGCGCTGAAGTACGCGGTGGTGCGTAATATTCTGCACCGCAAAGGCAAATCTACAGAGATTCTGGCGAACTATGAGCCAAGCCTTCACTATATCTCTGAGTGGTGGAAGCAGCTCTATGGAGAGTCTGAGGGCAAAGACAAGAAAGGTATCTTCCCAGCATCTGTGGATCTGACGACAGATCTGCACTCTATGGGACAGTTTATCCAGGATGGTGCCAGGATTATGTTTGAGACGGTGCTTTGCGTGGATGAGTGTGAGCAGGAGATCGTGATGGGCACAGAGCCTGTGGATCTGGATGGTCTGAATTATCTGGCTGGCAAGAATGTGGACTTTGTAAATAAGAGCGCGATGAATGGAACGATTCTGGCACATACGGATGGAGAGGTGCCGAATCTGATGGTGACGATTCCGAAACAGGATGAGTTTTCACTGGGACAGTTGTTCTATTTCTTTGAGTTTGCATGTGGTGTGAGCGGGTATCTGCTGGGTGTGAATCCGTTTAATCAGCCAGGTGTGGAGAGTTATAAGAAAAATATGTTTGCACTGCTTGGGAAGCCGGGGTATGAGGCGGAGAGAGAGGAGTTGCTGAAGAGGCTGTAGGTGATACACTAGGAGGCCGCGAAAGGGCTGCCGGGAAATCGGACTCGGGAGAGTTGGTCAATGTCTGCATGGAATGTATCGGACAGTCTAACGGTTTTGTGCGCCACATTCGGACATGAGTGTCCGCCTGTGGCGTACAAAACCGCTAGACTGTCCGCTCCAATCCACACAGCACTATTGACCAACTCTCCCAAGTCCGATTTCCCGGCAGCCCTTTCGCTACGATTGTGCATGGCGTAGTAACAGATCTCTTGTGGGGCGATAGGTTATAACTGAGGGGTGTGACTCGTTGGCAGAATAAATTGTCTGGGCGTGGTAGTGGTTTTTGGCTGCGATAATGGAAAGGATTTTATTTATGAGAAGTGATGGGGAGAGATATCGGATATTGTATGAGGATCGGGATGTGTTGGTGGTGTATAAGGGGGCGGGAGTTGCGGTGCAGAGTGCGCGGGTGACGGTGCCGGATGTGATGAGTATGTTGGAGGGAGAGTTGGTGAAGAGGGAGGGGAGACGGCCTTATCTGGGGCTTGCGAATCGGCTGGATCAGCCGGTGGAGGGGATTTTTTTGGTGGGGAGGAGTGCGCGGGCTGCGGCGGAGCTAAGTCGGCAGGTGGGGGCGCATGAGGAGATGGAGAAGTGGTATCAGGCAGTGGTGTGGGGGAGGATGCCTGAGAAGAGGGGGAAGCTTGTGGATGATCTTTTGAAGGATGGGAGGAGGAATGTCTCTTTGGTGGTGCCGAAGGGGACGCGGGGGGCTAAGAGGTGTGAGCTTTTTTATGAGGTGCTGAAGGAAGAGGAGGGGAAGAGCCTTTTGAGGATTCGGCTTTTGACGGGGAGGCATCATCAGATTCGGGTGCAGTTGTCCCATGCAGGGGTGCCGATTGTGGGGGATAAAAAGTATGGGAGAGAGGACCGGGCGGGGAGGCTTTGTCTGTGTGCTTGTGAGGTGGCTTTTGTGCATCCGGGGAATGGGGAGAGGATGTGTTTTCGGGTGGAGCCTTCTTTTTTGGAGGGGTGGACGAAGTTGGATTAGGGATTGGGTTCTAATTCTTTCCAGAGTTCCCGGATCAGGAGGATGCCAAAGGGTCCGGAGAAGAGGCCTAAGGGGCCGAAGAGTTTTAGGCCTGTGATGACGGAGATCAGGAAGCAGACGGGTAATAGGCCTAGGCCGTCGCCGAGTAGTTTGGGTTCCAGGAGTTCTCTGGTGAGCCAGGTGATCAGGTAGAGAAGGCCTAGCCAGAGGGCGAAGGTGTAGTCTTTTTGGAGGGCCATAATCAGCATCCAGGGGAAGAAGATGGTGCCGGTGCCAAAGACCGGGAGGGCGTCGATGATGCCGGTCAGGACGGCCCAGAAGGGGAAGGCGGGGATGGCCAGCAGATAATAGCCGATGGCACATTCTATGGAGACTACGAGCATGATGCGGCATTGGGCGCGAATCCAGCTCTTGACGCACCAGAGGATGCGGCAGAAGGCGTGGGAGACGGGCGTGGCGAAGGGGAGTTTGTGTAACAGGGTATGAAAGTGCTTCCAGTCTTTGGCAAAGAGCAGGATGGAGAGCAGATATAAAAAGATGCCAAAGAGACAGGAAAAAGCGGAGGGCATGGCGATGGCCAGATATCCGGAGAGAGACTGCGGGATCCAGGTTAAGTATTCGGAGAACTGCGCCCAGTAACTCTGGCAGACCGGCACTAAGCGGCAGCAGGGTTCGTACAGAAGATAGCAGCCGCATAAGATGGAGGCGCCGCCAAGCAGTAAGAAGAGGATGATATAGAGGATGCCAAGGAACAGGAGACGAACATTTATCTTTTTTTGTACAAATGTCAGCGCGCCTACGGTCATCCAGGAGAAGACAAAAGGGAGTACCAAAGGCAGCAGAAAACGCAGTGTCAGATAGACTGCCAGCAGGATGCCCGTTTTTTGAAAATATAGTTTGGTCTGTTGATTCATGATGCCACCTCCGTTTGCTACAGTATTTGCTAAAAAGGGCGGGAATATGGCAGCGAAGTATTGGAAAGATTTCCAGAAAATGAGCGGTTCGTCTTCTTGTCTTACTTGACAAAGAGGGGAATCCTTCTTACAATGAAAAACAGTGTAGAATTGTATAGGTTGGAAAGGAAAGGTAAAGGCAATGGCAAAAGACAAGAAGCTGGTGGAAGGGATTACTTCCATGGATGTGGATTTCGCTCAGTGGTACACCGATGTGGTGAAGAAAGCGGAATTGATTGATTATACAAGTGTAAAAGGATGTATGGTGATCAAGCCGGCGGGCTATGCGATCTGGGAGAATATTCAGAAGGAACTGGACAGAAGATTTAAGGAGACAGGGGTGGAGAATGTCTATCTGCCTATGTTTATCCCAGAGAGTCTGCTTCAGAAAGAGAAGGATCATGTGGAAGGATTTGCGCCGGAGGTGGCCTGGGTGACGCATGGTGGCCTGGAGCCTTTGCAGGAGCGCCTGTGCGTGCGTCCTACTTCGGAGACGCTGTTCTGTGATTTTTATGCCAATGAGATTCATTCTTATCGTGACCTTCCGAAAAATTATAATCAGTGGTGCTCTGTGGTGCGCTGGGAGAAGACTACCAGGCCATTTTTAAGATCCAGAGAATTTTTGTGGCAGGAGGGACATACGGCTCATGCGACGGCTGAAGAAGCAGAGGCCAGGACGGTGCAGATGCTGAATGTCTATGCGGATTTTTGTGAAGAGGTGCTGGCAATTCCTGTGATCAAAGGGCAGAAGACGGATAAGGAAAAATTTGCCGGCGCGGAGGCGACATATACGATTGAGTCTCTGATGCATGACGGCAAAGCGCTGCAGTCCGGCACAAGCCATAATTTTGGCGATGGATTTGCGAAAGCATTTGGGATACAATATACGGATAAGGACAATCAGTTAAAATATGTGCATCAGACTTCCTGGGGTATGACAACCCGTATGATCGGTGCGATCATCATGGTGCATGGAGATGATTCCGGGCTGGTGCTGCCGCCTAGAATTGCTCCGGTTCAGACGATGATTGTTCCGATTGCACAGCATAAGGAGGGTGTGCTTCCCAAGGCATATGAGCTGTATGACCGTCTGAGTAAGAGTTTTCAGGTGAAGGTGGACGATACGGATAAGAGTCCTGGATGGAAATTTGCAGAGCAGGAGATCAAGGGGATACCGACCCGTATCGAGATCGGCCCTAAGGATATCGAGGCTAACCAGGCCGTGATCGTGCGCCGGGATACCAGGGAGAAGATCGTGGTGTCTCTGGATGAGCTGGAGACGAAGCTTTCTGAGGTCCTGGAGACGATGCAGAAGGATATGCTGGAACGTGCGCGTGCACATCGGGATGCGCATACGTACGATGCGACATCTTATGAAGAATTTGTAGAAACGATCAATAACAAGCCCGGATTTGTAAGGGCCATGTGGTGCGGTGAGCAGGCATGTGAGGACAAGATCAAAGAAGATACGACGGCTACCAGCCGCTGTATGCCTTTTGAGCAGCATCCGATCAGTGAGCGTTGTGTCTGCTGTGGAAAACCGGCCAGAAAGCTGGTCTACTGGGGGAAAGCGTATTAGGATAAAGAGGTTATGATACAGATCCAGATTCCTGAAAAAGTGAATGAGATCATCGCGACACTCGCCGCGGCAGGGCATGAAGCCTATGCCGTCGGCGGGTGTGTGCGTGATGCAGTTTTAGAGAGAGAACCAGCAGATTGGGACATTACGACCTCGGCTTCCCCGATGGAAGTAAAGTCCCTTTTTAAAAAGACGATTGATACGGGACTGAAACATGGGACCGTGACGGTTATGTTGGGGCATGAAGGCTTTGAGGTGACGACGTACCGGGTGGATGGGGTCTATGAGGACTGCCGTCATCCCAGAGAAGTGCAGTTTACCAAGAGCTTGTTAGAGGATCTGAAGAGGCGGGATTTTACCATCAATGCCATGGCTTATAATGAGGCAGAAGGTCTTGTGGATGCCTTTCACGGCATGGAAGATCTGCGAAGCGGGGTGATCCGGTGCGTGGGAGAGGCTAAGGAGCGCTTTACGGAGGATGCCCTTCGGATGCTCCGGGCAGTACGGTTTGGAGCACAGCTTGGATTTACCTTGGAAGCACAGACCAAGGCAGCGATCCGGGAACTTTGTCAGAATCTTAACAAAGTAAGTGCAGAACGGATTCAGGCAGAGTTAGTAAAGCTGTTGGTGTCACCTCATCCGGAGAAATTGCAAGAGGCGTGGGAGACGGGGATCACGGAGGTGATTCTGCCGGAATTTGACGCCTGTATGGCGTGTGAGCAGAACAATCCGCATCACAGATATACGGTGGGAGAGCATACGATTCATGCGCTGATGCAGGTGGAGGCAGATAAGATCCTGCGGCTTGCGATGTTATTTCATGATTTTGGGAAGCCAAGGGTAAAGACGACGGATGCAAAGGGTGTTGATCATTTTTACCGGCATCAAAAGGTCAGCGAGGAGATAGCAGAAGAGATACTGCGGCGGTTAAAATTTGACAATGATACCATGCGCCAGGTGATGAAGCTGGTTCGTTATCACGACGATCATCCGGCGTTGACGCCGTCAGGGGTGAGAAAGGCTCTGCATCGCATCGGGGAGGAATTATTCCCTTATTATCTGAAGGTGCAGCGGGCGGATATCCTGGCACAGGAGCCGAAGACACAGGCGGCAAAGCTTGCAGATCTGGAAGAGATCGAACATTTGTTCTTGAAAATATTGGAAGAAAAAGACTGTTTTACTCTGAAGCAGTTAGCCGTCGGCGGCCGGGATCTGATCGAGGCCGGGATCTCGGAAGGGCCTGTATTGGGAGAGGTATTATCCCATCTGTTAGAACGGGTGATCGAAGAGCCAGAGAGGAATGAGAAAGAGTGGCTCTTAGAGGAAGCAGTACGTTTTTATCAGGCAAAAGAGGGGCCAAAAAAGTGATGGATTTTTATCAGAAGATGGGTCTGGTATGTCGACGAATCCCGGAGGGGACGGTGGCTACCTACGGACAGATTGCGCTGCTCTGCCAAAAGCCCAGACATGCCAGGCAGGTGGGGCATGGGCTGAAGCTTGGACTGGCCGGCAAGGTTCCGGCTCATCGCGTAGTGAACAGCAAAGGGGGATTAAGCGGCGCCGGATATTTTGAGATGCCGGATATGCAGAAACTCTTGCTGGAGGAAGAAGGGGTTCAAGTTACTCTAAGTACAAAGGGATGGAAAGTAGATCTGAAAAAATACGGGTGGAAGAATACTTTACAGGAGGCAAAGGAGCTGGCGGTACTGTTTGAGAAAGAGGACTAAAAAGAGTTCCTAAAAACCTTTTGTCAAATAGTGCTATTTTGCAATTCTCTCACATAAGTATAGAAGGTACGAGACGACCGAGGTGTGGGGGGATTCTATGAACGAGAGAGATTTGCAGGTATTGGAACAGTACCCGTTTACCGTGAACGGAAGCTGGCGCACCAGAGGGGGATTTCTTCTGGACACCAGTGCGGGCAGACTCCTGATAAGAGAGTTTTCTGGAAGCACGTATAAGCTTCAGAAGGAACAAGAGCTATTGCAGCATCTTAGAGGCTGCGGCTATCTGGTAGACCGGATGGAGCCGGACAAAGAGGGCAGACTGGCAACTGTATACCGGGAATATTATCAGTTCGTGGTGAAAGAATCCCTGGATGGAAGAGAGTGTGATACCAGAAGTGAGAGCGAGATCTTAAAAGCAGCTTCTCTTCTGGCTGGTATCCATAAAGATTTGCGGGGGTTCTGTGAAGTGACTGAGGAAGACAGGATGCGCCTGTCGGCGGGAGATGTAGTGGAAGAATTAAGGCGTCATAACCGGGAGCTTCGGAAGATCTATGCCTTTATTCAGAAAAAGAACCGTAAGAATGAATTTGAATCCGCATATCTGTCCTGCTGTAAGTCTGTCCTTTTGGAGGCACAGGAGATTGAACGAAGCCTTCAGGCTTCTGCTTATGAGCGCTTAAAGGTACAGGCATTAAAAGAGGGGCATTTCTGCCACGGGGAATACATTCATCACAATATCCTGGTGGGAAATGGACAGATGTCCGTGATCAATTTTGAAAAATTTGCCCTGGATGTACAAGTCAACGATCTGTATCTGTTCTTGAGAAAGATTCTCGAAAAGCAGAATTATGATTTTCATCTGGGAAGCCGGATCTTAAAGACTTATGAGCAGGTGCGGCCATTGAGTGCAGAAGAAAAGGAATATCTGAGCCTGCGTATGCAGTACCCGGAGAAATTCTGGAAACTGGCCAATTACTATTATAATACGAATAAAGCCTGGATTCCGGGCAAACATATGGAGAAACTGGAAAAATTCCTGGCCCAGCGGGAAAAAAGAGTTTCCTTTTCCAGGGAGATATTGTATAATAGTTCTAACTAAAATACAAATATTGGGAGGTAATTGTACACTATGGACTACAGAGCAATTTACGAGGAGTGGCTTTCCAATCCCTATTTTGACGAAGCTACAAAAGAGGAACTGAAAGCAATCGCACAAGATGACAATGAGATCAAAGAACGCTTTTATAAGGACTTAGAGTTTGGAACGGCAGGGCTTAGAGGTATCATCGGAGCTGGTATCAATCGGATGAACATCTATGTGGTACGTCGTGCGACCCAGGGTCTTGCAAACTATATTATCAAACAGGGCGGTCAGGGCAAGGGCGTTGCCATTGCCTATGATTCCCGCCGGATGTCTCCGGAATTTGCAGAAGAGGCAGCGCTGACACTGGCAGCTAATGGGATTAAAGCATACAAATTTGAGTCCCTGCGCCCCACGCCGGAACTCTCCTTTGCAGTACGTGAGCTGGGCTGTGTGGCAGGTATCAACATCACTGCCAGTCACAATCCGCCGGAGTACAACGGATATAAAGTATACTGGGAGGACGGCGCGCAGTTTACGCCGCCCCATGACAAAGGCGTGACAGAGGAAGTATTGGCGATTACGGATCTGTCCACCGTCAAGACTACCACAAGAGAAGCAGCAGAGGCTGCTGGAAAATACGAGATCATCGGCCAGGCCATCGATGATAAATTCATCGGACATGTCATGGCGCAGGTGGTGAATCAGGATGCCATCGACAAGATGCAAAAAGACATCCGCATCGTCTATACGCCGCTGCATGGCACCGGCAATATCCCGGCAAGGCGTGCGTTAAAAGAGCTGGGATTTGAGAATGTCTATGTGGTCAAAGAGCAGGAGCTTCCGGACGGAGAGTTCCCGACTGTCAGCTATCCCAATCCAGAAGCAGCAGAAGCATTTGCTCTGGGCTTAAAGCTGGCAAAAGAGGTAGATGCCGACCTGGTATTGGCTACTGACCCGGATGCCGACCGTCTTGGCGTCTATGTAAAAGATACCAAATCCGGAGAATACATCCCGCTGACCGGCAATATGTCCGGTTCCCTTCTGTGCGACTATGTACTGAGCCAGAAGCAGGCAGCAGGCAAGATCCCGGCAGATGGACAAGTTGTCAAATCCATCGTGACCACCAACCTGGTTGACGCAGTGGCTGCAAATTATGGCTGTGAGCTGATCGAAGTATTGACCGGATTTAAGTTTATCGGACAGCAGATCTTAAAGAACGAGCACTCCGGCAAAGGAACCTATCTGTTTGGCCTTGAGGAGTCCTATGGCTGCTTAATCGGAACTTACGCCCGCGACAAAGACGCGATCTCTGCGACGGTTGCTCTGTGTGAGGCAGCAGCATATTACAAGATGAAAGGCATGACCTTATGGGATGCGATGCTTGCGATGTATGAAAAATATGGCTATTACAAAGACGCTGTAAAATCCATCGAACTCAAAGGCATCGAGGGCTTGGCTAAGATTCAGGAGATCTTAGAGACCCTGAGAAACAATACACCAAAGACCATCGGTTCTTACAATGTAGTGTCTGCAAGAGACTATAAATTAGATACGATCAAAGACATGGCAACCGGCGAAGTGAAACCGACCGGACTGCCGGCTTCTAACGTGCTCTACTATGACCTGAACGACGGCGCATGGCTGTGCGTAAGACCGTCCGGCACAGAGCCGAAAGTGAAGTTCTACTATGGAGTGAAAGGGACTTCGTTGGAAGACGCCGACGCAAAAAGCTCCGCCCTCGGAGAAGAAGTGTTGGCGATGATTAATAAGATGTTGTAAGTTGTACACAGGACGGCCGCCCCAGGCTGAGGTTCCCATTAGACCCCGCTCCCGCTCGATGAGAGGCAGCAGCGGTACTAAATTCGCGACTGCGCGGCTATGCCGCTTGCGCTCATTAAGTACCCTAAAGGGCATAAATGCCGGCGCCTCTCAACGGGTCTACTGAGAACCTCAGCCTGTGCCGGCCTGACTTACACAGGCCACACTTATTAATCCTGCGCGGCGTCACTTTTACATACACCTTACCTAACCACAACAAAAAAGGAGACAAGATGTATACCTACCCACAACTACTGGAGGTTATTGGGGAGCTTCGGGGGGAACACGGCTGCCCATGGGACAAGGCTCAGACACATGAGAGTATGATTCCCTGCCTGAGAGATGAATGTGAAGAAGTCATCGAAGCGATTGAGAAAAAGGACGATGAGAACCTCTGCGAGGAGCTTGGAGATGTGCTTTTGCAAGTGCTTCTGCATGCGCAGATTGCCAAGGAAGAAGGCAGATTTTCCATGGAAGATGTGGTGAATACACTGGCAGAGAAGATGGTTCGTCGACACCCACATGTATTTGGGGATGAAGAGTATGGTTCCCCGGAGGAGAGCAAAAAGCGGTGGGAGGAGATAAAAAAAGCGGAGAGAGCAGCTAAATCGAACAAAATATCGAACAAATATAAGGAATAAGCTTGACAAACAATAGGAAAAACGTTATAACTATTTGTACACGCTTAGTAAGCATACATCTTTAGGAAAGTTTGAGGAGGAAATAACCATGAACAAGGCGGAGTTAATTACAGCAGTAGCAGAGAACGCGGACATGACGAAAAAAGATGCTGAAAAAGTAATAAAAGCATTTATCGATGTGGTAACAGAAGAATTAAAGAAAGGTGAGAAAGTTCAGGTTGTTGGATTTGGTACATTTGAGGTATCTGAAAGAGCAGAGAGAGTGGGTATGAATCTTCATACACGTCAGCCAATGACTATTCCAGCGTCTAAGACTCCGAAGTTTAAGGCAGGAAAAGCTTTAAAGGATGCACTGAACTAAGATACAGATGAGATTGGACAAGTTTTTGAAGGTCTCCCGTCTGATTAAAAGACGTACTGTGGCGAATGAAGCCTGCGATGCCGGTCGGGTGCTGGTGAATGGAAAGGCAGCGAAAGCCTCCTTAAGCGTAAAAGCAGGTGACGTGATTGAGATCCAGTTTGGTACGAGAGCCGTGAAGGTGGAAGTGCTGGATGTGCAGGAGACCGTCAGAAAAGAAGAAGCGAAAGAATTATATAAATATTTATAGCGGAAAAACAAGTCATAAATTGACCGGCCTCCTAATATATATTAAAAGAATATATAGGAGGTCTTTTTCATGGTGAAAATGGGAACCCAAGAGGAACATCTTCCAAACAGAGGTGCGCATAAGATCAATATGATGAACCGCCGGACAGGAAGTATCACAGGTGTGACAGATGTGATCTCTTTTGATATAGCAGAAGTCCTTCTGGAGACGGAGCTGGGGATGCTGCAGATTAAAGGAGCGGATCTGCATGTGAACCGGCTGTCTCTGGAAAAAGGAGAGATTGAATTGGAAGGAAGGATTGACAGCGTCCAGTATTCGGAGATCTCGGATTTTAAAAAGAGTGGAGAGTCGCTGTTGAACCGGCTGTTTCGATAGATGAGTTCGGGAATCTCAAGAGAACTGCAGTTTTTTGGACTGGCCGTTCTGAGGGGCGTGTTTATCTTGGTGCTCTATGATCTGCTCCGGATCTTTCGCAGAGTGCTGCCCCATGGAGTGTGGGCTATAGCGCTGGAGGATGTGCTCTACTGGATTGCAACTGCATTGTTGATCTTCCAGCTCTTATATCGGGAAAATGATGGTGCTGTGCGGGGATATGCACTTCTGGCTGTGGCATCGGGCATGGTGCTCTATCACCAGACCTTCAGCAATTTTCTGGTTGCTCATATTGCAGGAATACTGAACTGGTGTTTGGGTATCTTGTTAAAGCCATTTCTCATTTTATATAGGAAAATAGTACAAGGTCTGCGAATTGCCACACGTTTTTACAAAAAGAAATTGAAAAAACAGATAAAAGAGCTTATAATATTTTTATTCTCTTAAGGGGGTGAGCAGATGGCAGCCAGAACTAACAGACCAATTCGGAATAAAAAAATGCACAGACGCATGCATTTAGGAGCCTGGGGGATTATCTTGATCGTCCTTGCAGTCTTTGGGGTAAGCGCAGTGGGCGGGATACGGCTTCGTCAGAAGAATCTGACCTATCAGCAGCGGGAAGAAGCTCTTATGGAGGCCATCGCAGAAGAGGAGGCACGCGCAGAAGAGATTGCAGACTTTGAAGCCTACACCAAGACCAAGAAATATGTGGAGGATGTGGCAAAAGAGCGTCTGGGTCTCGTCTATGAAGATGAGATTATTTTTAAACCTAACAATTAATCTGGCAGGGATGGACCAAGAGGTTCATCCTTTTGCATGTCGAAAAATTTTTTTTTCGAGCCACTTCCAAATGACAAAGATTGCGAAGATCGCCCGACTATAATGCCCATACAAAAAAAAGGTATGGAGGAGGAATTGCGTGATGGAGTGGACAAAGTATATCTTGTCATTGGTACTTGGAGGATGCCTGGTGGTCTTATTTGGCAGAAAAGAGAATGGAAAGGACAAATGGCTTCTGGGGATCGGAGCGGGGAGCTGCCTGTCGGTTATGGAACTGACCGTGGAGTATATGCTGGCCAAAGCGCCCTGGACGATGGTCTTTAGTGTATGCAAAGGAGTTGCTTTTTGTTCGGTGCTGGTTCTCTTTGGGTATCTGGGAGAATGGATGCAAAAAGATACAAAGAATGGCGTGGAGACAGAACTGATCCATCCGGTGAGACAATGGATGGAAGAATACCAGGAGAGTTTTTCCCAGTTGTCCAGGAGTTTTTGCATGGTGCCGCAGCTGGCCAGCGGACAGAGCCGGGGGGACCGGATCATGCAGGAACGTCTGAATGAAAACAGGATGGCGGCCGCAGGACAACTGCAGGAGATGAGTCAGATTCTCGTGGGCACGATGGAGAGGATCTATAGTACCAGAGAAGACGGACGCCTGGAGGCGGAGATTGGAAAACGTCTGCGGCTTCTGGGCGTGCGGGTGCACAAGGTGTTTTTCTACAGTCCCAAAGGGCAAAAGAGCCAGGTGTATGTGACGATGAATACCAAGAGAAAGATCTGTGTGCCGGTGAAAAAGGTAGCTGCTATCTTGTCTGACCTGATGGAACATGAGATGATGCCTGCCAGGGACAGCCGGACTTTTGTGGGACAAGAACGGATTACAGTGCTGTTTGTGGAAGGGACAGCCTATAACGTGCTTTATGGGATGAAGAAAGAGACCCGCAAAAATGAGGCCGTGTCCGGTGATAATTTTTCGGTCTTCTGGCTTCCGGAGGGGAGATTTTATGCAGGCCTGTCGGATGGTATGGGTTCCGGTGTGCAGGCGTGCAACCAGAGCGAACTGGTATTAGACCTGATGGAACAATTTTTAGAAGCGGGATTTTCTAAAGAGACTGCGGTTCGGATGATCAATTCTTCCATTGTGCTGCAGCCCAACGAGACCATATTTTCCACGGTGGATATGGCAGCGATTGATCTGTATACCGGAGTGTGTGATTTTCTGAAAGTGGGTGCTGCCGCCAGTTTTATCCGAAAAGAGAATGGAGTAGAGTGTATTGACCGAGCAGGTCTTCCGGCGGGGACGAGCAGTAACTTGTTCTTAGAGCCATATCGGATTCGGATGTACGACGGCAATATCCTGTTTATGGTGACGGACGGCGTACTGAGTGCGCTGCCTGCGGGAGAGGAAGAAGAGGTGATGAAAGAATTGATCTGGGGGCTTGCGCAGGGCACACCCGCAGAGATGGCCGAGAGACTGATGGAGCAAGTACAGATGTATGGAGACGTGATGGATGATATGACAATCCTGGTGGTGGGTCTTTGGAAACGATGATTGTTAAAGAATACACAAAGGAGCAAAGGGATGGAAAAAAAGGTGCACAGTTATATGGAACAATGGAACATGGTGCAGCCGGGGATGCATATTGTGGCGGGTTTTTCCGGAGGGGCGGACTCGACAGCGCTGTTAGAGATTCTGTGGGAGTATCAAAAGACGCATAAGATCACCCTGTCTGCCCTGCATGTCCATCATGGGATTCGCGGACAGGAAGCAGATCAGGATCAGAGATTTTGTGAGAGATTCTGCCAAGAACGGGGCATCGGGTTTCGGATCGTCCGGGCAGATGTACCGAAGGTGTCCAAGGCAGAAGGGATCAGTCTGGAGGAGGCAGGGCGCAAGGTCCGGTATCAGGCTTTTTTGCAGGAGTTAGGAAGCGGCGTAGACCGGATCGCGCTTGCGCACCATCAGAATGATCAGGCAGAGACCATGCTGTTTCATCTGATGCGCGGGAGCAGGCTTCGGGGACTGCGGGGCATGAAACCGGTGCGAGGCTCCTATATCCGGCCCTTTCTCTGCGTGACCAGAAAAGAGATTGAGGATTGGTTGGTGAAAAAAAAGATCACCTGGGTGGAGGATTCCACCAATCAAGAACTGGAATATACCAGGAATCAGATTCGCCATCAGGTGTTAAAGCCTATGGAACGGATTCGTAAAGGGACGATTCAAAGGATGGCAAAAGCTGCAGAAGGACTTCAGAGACTGGAAGATTTTTTCCAAGCAGAGCTTCAAAAGCAGTGGGAAGGATGCGTACAAGAGGAAGGAGAAGGATTTCGGATCGTAAGAGCACAGTTTCAGACGCTGCATCCAGCTCTTCAGGAGGCTATGCTCTTGCAGGCGATGGAACGGCTGTCAAAAGAAGAGAGAAAACCAGAAGCCATCCATGTAGAGCAAGTGCTTAAGCTTCTGGACGGAAAAAACGGAAGTCGTCTCACGCTCCCAGGCGGCTGTTTTGCGGTGCTTGCATATGAAGCTCTGCTGCTAAAAAAAGAATATAAAATTGAAAAAACGGCGATAGAGGTATTCTGTGAACCAGGTCAGGAATATCATTATATGGGCGCAGATTTTCGGCTAACACTGGAAAATAGGGAGAAAAATGTAAAAATTCCTGTAAATCGCTATACGAAGTGGTTTGATTATGATAAAATCAAAAACAACGTTGTATTACGCACCCGGCGGCCAGGGGATTATCTGGAGGTGGCGCCAGGGGTCCATAAGAAACTGAAAGACTATCTGATTGACCAAAAAGTACCAAGAGAGGATCGGGATCAGTGTATATTGTTAGCGGACGGCGCCCACATTATCTGGGTGACGGGGATGCGGATCAGCGAGAATTATAAAGTCACAGAGAAAACAAGGAGGATACTGAAAGTACAAAAGATAGAGTACGGAGGGACAAATGATGGAGAAACACCATATTGAAGTCATGATTCACGAAGAAGTGATCGACGCCAGGATTCAGGAGCTAGGAGAGGAGATCAGCCGTGATTATGCGGGAAAAAGTGTACATTTGATCTGCATTTTAAAAGGGAGTGTATATTTTACCTGCGAACTGGCAAAAAGAATAACGATACCGGTTACTATGGACTTTATGCAGTGCTCCAGCTATGGAGCTGCGACCAAATCCAGCGGAGTTGTCAAGCTGGCAAAAGATTTAGACGAGGCAATCACAGGACTGAATGTGATTATTATTGAAGATATTATCGATTCTGGCCGCACGCTGGCCCATCTGAAGAATCTTCTCGCACAGAGAAACCCCGAAAGCCTGAAGATCTGTACGCTCTTAGACAAACCAGACAGACGGGTAACAGATGTAAAAGTGGATTACACCGGATTTTCGATTGAAGATAAATTTGTCGTCGGCTACGGCCTGGACTACGCCCAGCAGTACAGAAACCTGCCCTACATCGGCGTAGTAGTATTTGACTAAAAAATTTGAAGAAGAGGAACTTAAAAAACAGCGGAAGTTGGAATAAGACCCAGGGGTCTTATTCCAACTGTAGCGGAACTTAAATCAGGAGGCAAATATTTTGAATAGACAATGGAAGGGAATCAGCACTTATGTGGTATTTCTGATACTGATCTGCCTGGTACTGGTATTCTTTGAGGGGAAATTGCAGGAGCGGCCGACGTATTCTTACCAACAGTTTTCCAAGATGCTAGAAGATGGTACGATTGACAATGCTGTGATACAGCCCAACAAGGAGACCCCTACAGGTTCTGTGGAGTTTTATCTGAAGGATGGTACAGTAGGGACCGTATACGTGTTGGATACAATGCAGATCGAGCAGGAATTAAAAGATGCTAATGTGTTATATGATATATCACAGATCGAGCAGCCGGGCTTTTTTGAGACTTATGGCATGTCCTTGATTTTGTGCGGTCTGATGCTCTTTTTTATTGTGATGACCATGGGTCGAAACGGTGGCGGAAGCAATGCCAAGATGCTGGATTTTGGCAAGAGTCATGCACAGATGACCGGCACCGGAGAGAGCAAGACCAATTTTAAAGACGTAGCTGGATTGGAAGAAGAAAAAGGAGAATTAGAAGAGATTGTGGATTTTCTGCGCAATCCGGACCGTTATACCAAGGTGGGAGCCAGGATTCCCAAAGGTGTTCTGCTGGTAGGCCCTCCTGGTACAGGCAAGACGCTGATCGCCAAAGCAGTGGCAGGCGAGGCTGGTGTGCCGTTTTTCAGTATCTCTGGCTCTGATTTTGTGGAGATGTTTGTAGGTGTGGGAGCTTCCAGAGTCCGGGATCTCTTTGGCAACGCCAAGAGAAATGCACCATGTATTGTGTTTATCGATGAGATTGATGCTGTGGCCAGACGCCGCGGCACTGGCATGGGCGGCGGCCATGATGAGCGGGAACAGACCTTGAATCAGTTGCTGGTGGAGATGGACGGTTTTGGCGTCAATGAAGGAATCATTGTGATGGCGGCTACCAACCGTGTGGACATCTTAGATCCTGCCATCCTGCGTCCAGGGCGCTTTGACCGGAAGATCGGCGTTGGAAGGCCGGATGTCAAAGGCCGGGAAGAGATTCTCAGGGTGCATGCAAAAAATAAGCCTTTGGGTGAGGATGTGGACTTGCATCAGATAGCGCAGACTACAGCAGGCTTTACGGGTGCAGACCTGGAAAACCTGCTGAATGAATCTGCGATTCTTGCAGCTAAGGAGAGCCGCGGCTATATGATACAGGAGGATATCCGCAAAGCTTTTATCAAAGTTGGGATTGGCGCAGAGAAAAAGAGCCGGGTGATCTCCGAGAAGGAGAAACGAGTGACGGCTTATCACGAGGCCGGTCATGCGATTCTGTTCCATCTGCTGCCCGATGTGGGACCCGTTTATACAGTCTCTATCATCCCTACCGGCGTGGGGGCGGCTGGATATACCATGCCTTTGCCGGAGCGGGATGAGATGTTTAATACCAAAGGCAAGATGCTGCAGGATATTATCGTGGATTTAGGCGGACGTGTGGCAGAGGAGCTGATCTTTGACGATATCACCACGGGCGCGTCCCAGGATATCAAGCAGGCGACCTCTCTGGCGCGTGCCATGGTGACAAAATATGGTATGTCGGAGAAGTTAGGTCTGATTCACTATGGAGATGACAGCGAAGAAGTCTTTATTGGACGTGATCTGGCGCATACCAGAAGCTATGGAGAACAGATTGCCAGCGAGATTGATTTGGAAGTCAAGCGAATCGTGGATGAGTGCTATGCCAAAGCAAGAGAGCTGATTCATAAGCATAAAGAGGTCTTAGATGCCTGCGCAGATCTGCTTTTGCAAAAGGAAAAGATCACACGTGAGGAGTTTGAAGCATTATTTGTGCAGAATAGCTAAAAAGAAAGTGAAAATTTTGTGAAGTTTGTGCACACTTCGGCGGGGAGATGTGATACTATAATACTCGTAAAAA
Source organism: uncultured Lachnospiraceae bacterium (assembly GCA_910585995.1). Classification (GTDB taxonomy): domain Bacteria; phylum Bacillota; class Clostridia; order Lachnospirales; family Lachnospiraceae; genus Hominiventricola. Next base: position 6,563 of record CAJUGG010000032.1, on the reverse strand, counting down.
CCCCCAATACATTATATAGTTTTTGCTACACCCCATAAGAAACAAGAAATACCTTCTCCTAAAAAAGACAGCACTAACCCCCGCTGTCTTTTTTACTGCCCTTTTTTCAAAAAAGTTGTCTAATCAGAATTTCTGATATATAATATACAGGCAATAAAACTTCTGAAGGGATGGGACAATATGGACGTTGACAAGATTACACAGGCAAAGCGGACTCAGCAGTATGCGATGAATATGAGACCCGTACTGAACAAAGAAGCTTTATTTAGTGATGAAACTGCCAGTTATTTAGATCCTTATGAACCAGAGTATGGAGAGCGGGTGACGATTAAATTCCGTACGTATATGGACAATGTGGACTATGTATTCTTTATCTGTGGAAGCAGTAAGATCCCCATGAAAAAAGCGTATAGCACTGGATGCTTCGACTACTATACGTATACTACGGAGCCGCTGACTGGTCCGATACATTATTTTTTTGAGGTACTGACAGGGCAGCAGAGGTGTTTTTACAATCGGCTGGGGGTATCAAAAAACCTGCAGGAGTACAGTTCGTTTGGCATTGTGCCAGGGTTTAAGACCCCAAAGTGGGCCAAAGGTGCGATCATGTATCAGATCTATACGGATCGATTCTGCAATGGCGATACCTCCAATGACGTGGAAGACCGGGAATACATTTATATTGGACAAGGTGTACGCAAAGTCACCGACTGGAATCGTCCGCCAGAGGCAATGGATGTACGGGATTTTTATGGCGGAGATATCAAGGGGATCTGGGATAAGCTGGATTATCTGCAGGATCTGGGCGTAGAGGTGCTCTATTTGAATCCGATCTTTGTATCGCCTTCCAACCACAAATACGATAGTCAGGACTATGATTATATCGACCCACACTATGGCGTGATCGTGGAGGACGGCGGAGAATGTCTGAAAGAAGGCGATGATGACAACTCTCACGCCACCAAATATATCCAGCGGGTAGTCAATAAGAAGAATCTCGAAGCAAGCAATGCATTTTTTGCAGAATTTGTGGAAGAAGTGCACCGCCGGGGGATGAAGATCATCCTGGACGGAGTCTTTAATCATTGTGGATCTTTTAACAAATGGCTTGACAGAGAGCGCCTGTATGAACACACAGAAGGATATGAAAAGGGAGCTTATATCAGCAAGGACAGCCCCTATCGGAGTTTTTTTAAATTTAATTATGAGCATGGCTGGCCTTATAATGAATTTTATGATGGCTGGTGGAACCATGAGACCCTGCCCAAGTTAAATTATGAGCAGTCGCCAAAGCTTGTGGAATATATTATGGGAGTGGCAAAAAAATGGTTGGAGCCGCCCTACAATGTGGATGGCTGGCGTCTGGACGTGGCAGCAGATCTTGGATTTTCCCAGGAATACAATCATGAATTTTGGCGTCAGTTCCGCAAAGTGGTCAAAGAGACCAATCCGGACGCTTTGATCCTGGCAGAACATTACGGCAATGCTAATTCCTGGCTTCAGGGAGATCAGTGGGATACCCTGATGAATTATGATGCTTTTATGGAACCTGTGACTTGGTTTTTAACGGGGATGGAAAAACACAGTGATGAGTTTCGGGAGGATCTGTACGGCAATGCAGACGTGTTTAAAGATGCGATGGTCTATCATATGGCCAACTTTTATGCGCCGTCTTTGCAGACTGCGATGAATGAATTGTCTAATCACGATCACTCGCGGTTTTTAACCAGGACGAATCAAAAGGTGGGACGTATCGGCACCCTTGGTTCGGATGCCGCGTCGGAGGGCGTCAACAAAGGCATCTTTCGGGAGGGCGTAGTGATCCAGATGACCTGGGTGGGAGCGCCGACGATCTATTATGGAGATGAAGCAGGCCAGTGTGGTTTTACTGATCCGGATAATCGCCGGACGTATCCGTGGGGGGAGGAGGATCAGAGCCTTCTGTCCTTCTACAAAGAAGCGATCACCATCCGAAAAGAGCATCCGGTACTGACCTATGGATCTACCGTTTTCTTAAAATTAGATTATCAGTTTTTAAGCTATGGAAGATTTAGCGAGCAGGAACAGATGGTTGTGGTGGTTAACAATGGAAAGGAGCCTATTGAAGTGAACATTCCGGTCTGGCGGGCAGGTGTGCCAAAAGAAGCCACCTTGGAGCGCCTGATGCTGACGCTGGAAAATGGCTTCAGTCTTCAGGAAAAGCACTACCAGGTGAAAGAAGGAAATCTCTACTTGAAAGTACCCCGTCTGTGCTCGATGATCTTTCAGAGGGTGTAAGAGATGGCAGTAGTATTATTTACATTAGCGGTATGCGGTATTCCTCTGGGGATACTGCTGTACTGCAACCAGGGCGCCAAGCGCGGCTGCGGCCGGGGATGTGCTACCTGCGGCAATCGAAAGATCTGTCACAGGAAAAGGATAAAACATGACAAAGGACAGCAGTGAGCAAGATGAGAAGACAAGAGTTTCAATATGGATTAAGAGACGGAGTTCCCATAGCTGCGGGATATTTTTCTGTGAGTTTTAGCTTTGGGATTATGGCGTTAGGAGGAGGGCTGTCGATCTTTCAGGCAGCTCTTACCAGCCTGACGAATATGACCAGTGCCGGGCAATTTGCCGGACTTCAGATCATCATAGCAGGGGGGACGCTTTTGGAGATGGCGGCAACGCAGCTGATCATCAACCTGCGCTATGCGCTTATGAGCCTGTCTCTGTCTCAGAAGCTTTCCAAGGATGTGACCTTGTGGCAGCGTTTTGTGATTGCTTTTGCCAATACGGACGAGATCTTTGCCGTTGCTATGTCTCACCAGAGAGAACTGACGTTCTCTTACATCATCGGACTTCAGATCCTCCCTATTGTGGGCTGGACAGCCGGAACGGCCTGTGGAGCGGCAGCAGGCAGTATGCTTCCTGCCGCCGTCAACAGTGCCTTAAGTGTGGCGCTCTACGGGATGTTCTTGGCAGTGGTGATTCCAGCGGCTAAAAAAGCAAGACCTGTCCTTATAACGGCACTTTTAGCGGCAGCACTGAGCTGTATCTTATATTATGTACCATGGTTTTCGGGTGTCTCTGCGGGTATGTCCATCATCCTATGTACCGTGGTTGCTTCTTTATTTGGTGCGGTTGTATTTCCGGTATCTGAAGAAGGGGGTGACAAGTAATGGCATATCTTTACATGGCCATGATGGCATTGGTCACTTATCTGATTCGTGTGATTCCTCTGACATTTTTTCGCAAAAAGATAGAGAATCCTTATATTCAGTCTTTTCTCTATTATGTTCCCTATACTTGCCTGACCGCCATGACTTTTCCAGCGATCTTTTATGCGACCAACAGTGTAGTAAGTGCTCTGGCAGGCGTCTTGGCAGCAGTGATTCTGGCTTTTTACAATAAAAGCCTGGTTACTGTGGCTGCGGCCGCTTGTATTGCTGTGTTTTTTACCGAACATTTTTTGTAATTTCTCCTGAGATATGGTATGATAGATAAAAACAGATAGGAGGAATGCAACTATGGGTGACATTAAAAAAACGATATTGGACGGCAAGGCAGTCCTGGGCATTGAGCTGGGGTCCACAAGGATCAAAGCGGTCCTGGTGGATGAGGAAAATACGCCGATTGCTTCGGGTTCTCATGACTGGGAAAACCGTCTGGAAAACGGGATCTGGACTTATGCATTAGAAGATGTGTGGAAGGGACTTCAGGACTGCTATAAAAAGATGGCAGATGATGTGCAGGCAAAGTATGGGGTGCCGCTTAAGAAGCTGGGAGCCATGGGCTTTAGTGCTATGATGCATGGATATCTGGCTTTTGACAAAGAGGGAAAACAGCTGGTTCCGTTCCGCACCTGGAGAAATACCATTACCCAGCAGGCTGCTTCGGAACTGACGAAGCTTTTTCATTTTAATGTCCCCCAGAGGTGGAGCATTTCACACTTGTATCAGGCGATCTTAAATGGAGAAGAGCATATTCCGTATGTGGACTATATTACAACACTGGATGGATATATCCATTGGCAGTTGACAGGACAAAAAGTAGTGGGTGTGGGAAGCGCTTCTGGTATGTTTCCTATTGACTCTGCCACAAAGACTTACTACGCTTCTATGATCAAGAGATTTGACCAGTTAGTGGCTCCCAAAGGCTATTCCTGGAAGGTGGAGCATCTGCTTCCCAAAGTGCTTGTGGCAGGAGAGGATGCCGGTGTGCTGACAGAGGCAGGAGCAAAGCTGTTAGATCCTACAGGAACCTTAGAGGCAGGCTGTCCGCTGTGTCCGCCGGAGGGCGATGCAGGGACAGGTATGGCAGCGACCAACAGCGTCAAGCCGCGTACAGGCAATGTCTCTGCCGGTACTTCTGTCTTTGCCATGATCGTTCTGGAAAAAGAGCTTCAGAAAGTATACGAAGAGATCGATATGGTGACGACGCCCAGCGGAGACGCAGTGGCTATGGTACACTGCAACAACTGTACTTCTGACCTGAATGCCTGGGTGAATATCTTCCGGGAATTTGCAGAGAGCTTTGGGATAGAAGTGGATATGGACAAGCTGTTCTATACTCTGTACAACAAAGCACTAGAAGGGGACAAGGACTGCGGAGGATTATTGGCATATAACTATTTCTCCGGGGAACATATTACAGGATTTGAAGAAGGACGCCCGCTCTTTGCCCGCAACCCGGACAGCAGATTCAATCTGGCGAATTTTATGCGGACCCATCTGTATACTTCCCTGGGCGCCTTAAAAGTAGGGATGGATATCCTGGTAAAAGGCGAGCATGTGGTGGTGGACCGGATCACCGGCCACGGCGGACTCTTTAAGACCAAAGGAGTGGGACAGAGCATCTTAGCAGGCGCTATGGATGCGACGGTATCTGTGATGAAGACTGCCGGAGAAGGCGGCGCATGGGGGATCGCTCTGTTAGCTTCCTATATGATTCAGAAAGATGCAGAAGAGACACTTGCAGATTATCTGCAGAATAAAGTCTTTGGAGGCGATGAAGGGGAGAAGATGGCTCCCAATCCAGAGGATGTCAAAGGATTTGATACATTTATCAGCCGCTATCGGGCAGGACTTCCTATTGAGAGAGCTGCTGTAGATGCGTTGAGATAAGATTTGTACTCTTTGGTATGGTATGTCTGTCTTTGGGGGATACTGTCAAAGACAGACATGGCATAAAAGGAGATTAGTGAAGATGGAAAAGATCAAAGCAGCAGTGCTTCTTCCCCTGGACAGGACGCAGCAGGAGCTGTTAGAAACGTCGGGAAAAGGGCGGTGCGAATTTTCTTATATAGAGCCAAAAGAAGGCAGAGAAAAGCGCTTACAGCGTCTTTGTGAGGTAGAGATTGTCTTTGGGGAGCCAACACTTGCAGAGATTCGGCAGTGCCCAAGGCTTCGGTGGATTCAGAGCAGCTTTGCCGGGATGGACCGCTATACTATGGCGGAGGATTTTCCAGTGGAGAAGGTGATACTGACCAATGCCCGCGGATGTTTTGGGACGGTGATTGCAGAGTATATAGTGGCAGTGATCCTGTCGCTGTGCCGGAATCTGAAGTCCTATGCACTCTGTCAGCAGGAAGCGAGATGGCAGCCATTGGGTACAGAGACGCTGCTGGCAGGAAAACAGATCCTGATACTAGGAGCTGGTGATATCGGTACAGCGGCGGCAAAACGCCTGAAAGCTTTTGGGACCCATCTCACCGGGATGCGCCGGACAGAGCGGAATCATCCCGATTGCTATGATGCCATGATTACCGAGGAAGAGTTAGATCAGGCACTTCCCAAGGCAGATATTGTCGTGGGCTGTCTTCCGAACACGGCGAGAACACAGAGGATGCTGAATAAGAAACGTCTGTATCAGATGAAAAAGGGCGCTTTTTTGGTCAATGTGGGCAGGGGAAGCCTGATTGATACCGAAGCTTTGGTAGAGCTTTTAAAAGAAGGATGGATTGGCGGTGCGGCTTTGGATGTGACCGAACAAGAACCCCTGCCACCTGATCATCCTTTATGGAGGATGGAACAAGTGATCCTGACTCCTCATATCGCAGGAGTGAGCTTCGGATATTCCAAAGACACAGAAAATCGTATTGTTCAAGTCTTTTGCCAGAACTTAGAACGCTATCTTGGCAGAAAAGAATTAAGGAATCGCGTAGACTTTTCCACAGGGTATGTGACAGTTTTGTAACAGTTCAGCCATCCCCTGTAAGATGTGCTCATTCATGCGAGCACGATTCGCTTATCATACAGAGAATGACTGAACTGTTACAAATTTTTGGGAAAAAATAAAAAAAGTGGTTGACATTTAAAGAGACGCGTAGTAGAATACTCATTGTTGCGAAACCAAGTAGTCAGTTTTGCACACAGATGGTCAACAACCCGAAAGGGTTTTCATATATATGCGGGTGTAGTTCAATGGTAGAACACCAGCCTTCCAAGCTGGATACGTGGGTTCGATTCCCATCACCCGCTTACACCTGAAAGGGTTTTACATATATGCACGAGTGGCTCAGTGGTGGAGTATCGCCTTGCCAAGGCGAGGGTCGCGGGTTCGAATCCCGTCTCGTGCTTCAG
>CAJUGG010000031.1 GCA_910585995.1 uncultured Lachnospiraceae bacterium | reverse complement strand
GCTCCAATCTACACAGCACTATTTGTCCCACCCCCAAACCCCCCTTTTGCGCGCGCCTGCCCCTGGGTAGTGTAGGAGGAACGGTGGAGAGAGAGGGAGTCTGTCGATAATACTCTTACTCTCGTATTATTTTATAGTAGTATTTACGAATCCCTTTCCAGGGATTATGTATACTGTCAGAGATACTGTGGATTGCTTCCTCTATCCTCTAACTCTCCAATGCGATCTGTAGAACGTTCCTCCCCCTCCAAAATCAGGAAATGCGTAACCCAATTGTTTCAAGCCTCCGCCCTACAAAATCAGGGGATGCCGCGAAAGTGGGTGTTTGGGTTGGTACAAATAGTGCTGTGTAGATTGGAGCGGACTGTTGGTGAAGTTTGTATGAGCCAGGCGAACACGCGTGCGTGTACGACTGGAGCATACAAACTTTGCCGACTGTCCGATACACTCTATGCAGACATTTGTACCAACCCGAACGCCCGCTTTTGCGGCATCCCCGTCACTCCTTCATCCCATAGTGCCTATGTCAAGCCTACCTCTTCTTCGCGAAAATCCCTCGCCTTCCATTCCCTTCATGCTCCCCACTTTGCTCCGTCTCCGCATTCCCCCCCTCACTCCTCTTAATTTTCTCGGAAAGTTCACTTTCATTTACCGCATGTCGCAGTGCCACCTCTTTGGTGATCGTTCCTTCCTGATACAATTTTAACAAACTGTTATCCATGGAGATCGCCTCTTTTCCGTTGACTAAGTGGATCTTGTTGTCGCGGATCATGGTGCTGATATCCGGGCTGACGGTCATCAGTTCAAATGCAGGGGTCAGTTTTCCTTCTACTGTGGGAACCAGTTGCTGAGATACTACAGCCTGCAATACCATGGACAGCTGCACCCGGATCTGTCCCTGCTGTGCCGGCGGGAATACGTCCACAATACGGTCGATGGCATTGGCGCTTCCTAGTGTGTGCAGCGTGGAGAAGACCAAATGGCCGGTCTCGGCGGCTGTCATTGCAATCTGGATTGTCTCGTAGTCACGCATCTCCCCCAGAAGGATGACATCCGGACTCTGCCTGAGAGCGGCCCGAAGAGCCGTAGTATAACTGTCAGTATCCACATTGATCTCGCGCTGGCTGACAATACTCTTATTGTGCCTGTGGAGAAATTCCAGCGGGTCCTCTAGTGTGATAATATGTTTTTCCTCATTATTATTGATATCATCAATCATGCAGGCAAGGGTGGTGGATTTGCCGCTTCCGGCAGGTCCTGTCACCAGTACCAGGCCCTTTTTGATACGGTCTAAAGCCATGATATTGTCAGGGATGCCAAGTGTTGTATGATCCGGCAGGCCAAAGGGGATGACACGGATAACTGCAGAGAGCGTGCCCCTCTGTTTGTAGGCACTGACACGAAATCTGCTCAGTCCTGACAGACTAAAAGAAAAATCATCATCCCCATTTTTCAGCAGATATTCCATATGCCGCCCGGCAAATTTGTAGATCTCCATAATGGTTTCCTGGGTGTCCTCCGGAAACAGTTTTTGATCGCTATCTTTTACCATCACATTGTTGACACGCATGGAAAGCGGCAACATGGGCACGATAAAAATATCAGAAGCAGCCTGTTCCTTGACAGCCCTCTCCAAAAAAGCAACCAGTTCATTTGTCTTCATAATTCCATCTCTCCTTGTATTATTGATAGTTCATAAGATGCAGACTGTCGTCGGATTCCCAGGCGGTAGCTGGGACTTCCTGCCAAGTACTGATCTTATAGTAGCCGGATGTGGCTTGATCCGGACGATTCAGCGTAAGGATGACTTTCAAAGTCTGAGAGTCGCCCACAGGCACTTCGTAGGCTATGGTGGGCTGTTCTAGGGAAAAATCGGTCTGGATGCCGCCAAGGCCGGTTAAAAGCTCTTCTGTGACCGTGTAGAAGCTCCCAGCGCCATTGGCATAGGCGGCATGGAGGATGCGGTCAATCTCCCGCAGAAGTTGTGTTGCTTCGTTGGAGGCTTCATAATATTCCTGATTGTGCTGTGCAATCGTCTGGCTGTAGCGGTATTCGCTGATGGCGCCAGACAGAGATAACGTGGCAAAGATCGCCAGGCACAGTACAATAAATGTCATAAGTAATGATACAGAACCTATATTGGTGATCGGATAAGAATGTCTCTTCATAAACCATGCCCCTTTCTAAGGGATATATTGCCGGTAAGCAGTGACTTCAAGTGCATAGATCTTAGAAGTGCTGCCGGCTTTGCGTACCGTAATGCTGTAGACCGTCGTCTGCCCGTCCAGAGGAGAAGCCGTAATCTGCATCTGATACGCGCAGTCCTGCTCCTTACAGGGCTGATAGTCCTGATCATAACAGAGTGTGGCAGAACGACCGGCATTGTCGGTCAAAGCATCTGGGTACAAAGTCTTAAGATATTCCATAGGTGCCTCTGTCTGGGTCAGTACAGAAGCGACAGAAGTGGTCTGTCTGACTGCCATATCCAGATCTTTTGTATCCTGTCCCAGTGTGTGAGCTTTTACAAACAACTGAAGACAGACGGCGCTTACCAAGGAAAATGCCAGGATCGCCAATATCATCTCCAATAAAAACAGTCCCGAATGACTGGAGCGGTTGGATGAATCTAATCTCATGGGGCGCTCCTTTCTGCGGCTATGATGGAGCTTTTTGTACCAGCCTCATCCACCATGGTAAACTGATAGAGCTGCGCATCCAAAGGCTCGATGGTCAAAGAAGTGATCTCCATGATATCTTTGCCGCTTTGCAGCGAAAAAGAGACTCCGTCCTGGATAAACAGCTCTTTTAACATGCCTTCATATACATAGATATAGGTGGTGCAGAGTGTACCGCTGTAGTCCATGGAGAGAGCCAGACAATCGGTCCCCTCGATCGTCTCGACGGACAGAGCGCCGTCGGTATCATTTTGCCGGATTTTTTCCGAGATATAGGACAGTGCAGTCCTGCTCTTATCATTGACCTGAAACTGATTAGTAGTGGAGGCATAGATATCTGCCGCAAGTATCAGCACTACCAAAGAAGAGGATGCAAATACGAAAAACAGAGCAACAGGAAAGAGAAAGTCGATGACATGTCTGTTTTGCGTCTGAAATCTCATAGTCGGTTCCTCCTGTCAATAATGGTCACATCCGGCAGGATGTTGCTTCCTAAGACCTGATAGTCAATAAAATATTTCTCCTCATCATAGGTAAGCCCATAGTTGTCTTTTAGATACTGTAAGCTTTCCGGATAAGAACCTTCGATGGCATAACAATGCACAATACCGCGGCCTATGGCCCGGTGAAGAGTCTGTATCTCCTGCTGATTCGTCTTGTCTGATACAAAAGAAGTCCCAAACCAAAAACATACTAATACGGCCAGAGAACAGCCGATGGAAAGGAAGACTTGCCAAGGCTTTGAACCGCTTTTGGATGCTTCAAATCGTTGTTTCCTCATGGTTCTCTCCCATCTATTCTACAGATTTGACATGATTCCCATAAGAGGAAGCATGACAGACAATAAGATCATGCCTACCACCAATGAGAGGATGATGACTAATGTAGGCTCCAACGCGGCCATCAGACTGGCGAATTTCTGATCGATCTCCTCCTGATAGCGATTGGCGATGTCCTGCATGGCTTTGTCCGGGGAACCCGTCTTATAACCAATCGTAATCATACGCGCATAGACGCCGGAGAAGACACCATATTCCAGCAGAGCAGTCCCTAGATCTGCTCCGTCATCGACTGCAGCTTGGCAAGTGTCAAGTTTGCCAAGGTAACGCACATCGTCAATGAGTTTGGAAGCAAAATACATGGATTTTTCCGGGCTGATGCCGCTGCTTAGAGTCAGTGCCATCCCGCTTGCAAAACGGCAGGCGGATATCTTGTCGGTAAAAGAACGAAGCCATGTGATACGAGAGCCGATGGAGTTCCATTTTGCGCGTCCGCTTTTGGTTCTGCTAAAATAGAGTACAACCGCAGCCAACAGCACGATCAGGACAATCAATACGACAGAATAACGGTTGAGCGCGATGCCAAAATCCAGGATTGCCTTGGAAAATCCCGTCATCTCGCTGCCTAATTGCTGAAAGACTTGATGGAAGATGGGCATCACCCTTGTAAGCAGTACAAAGATTACCAAAAACATCATAAAAATCATGATCATAGGATATGTAACTGCACTTTTGATCGCCTGTGAGATATTGTTCTCCCGTTCATAGTGATCGGATAGTGCTTCCATGACCATGTCATCTTTTCCGGTCTTGTCACCGATCTGTACCATCTGCAGCAGATATTCCGGGAAGGCATGGGTGGCAGCTAAGGCTTCCGGGAAGCTTCCGGTCGCCTGCAGAGTCTCCTTCATAAAAGTCAATAGCTCGGCCTCTTCTTTGCTGGTAGGTTCCTCCAACATCAGAGAGATTCCCTCCGAAAAGGACAGGCCAGAGTGACGGATCATCGCCATCTGAGAGCAGAAGGCAGATATCTCCATATTTGATAAAGGGGTAAATGTTTGGTGTGCCATATATTCTCCTTTCTTGTCTCCTTACCGTCAATAAGAATATTTTAATACATAATTGCTTCCGTCACCGATAAATTTTTTCAGATCCTTACTGTTGGTGTTGGCAGCAAATGTGGGATCCATCAGGCTCCAGGAAGAGCCGTCAAACTCGATGATATTGTCAATCCATCCGATCTCGTCCACATAGGTGCTGATCCATGCGTGATATGCTTCGCCTGCGTATCCGACTTCTAATTTGGTCGGGATATTCTGGGAACGGAGCATGGCAGACATAACGGCCGCATAATCAAAACAGATGCCTTTGCCTGTACTTAGGGTATCATCGATATCCGGCAGGTATCCATAGGCCACACTGGCAGCTTTTTCATCATCATAGGTGATATTTCCTGTCACATAGTGATAGATCTCCTGAACGACTTCCAGATCCGAGTGTGCTCCCTCGGCCAGCTCTTGGCCTTTGGCGATGGCTTTGGAAGAAGAAGTAAAGTTTACATATTGATTGGGATATAGAAATGGAAGAAATTCATCCGTGATCGTTACTTCTATATCCTGAGAAAAGGCCACGGAATACATATCGCCTTCTACATTTTCCAGTACGCTGATCCCATAGTTCCCGTCTCCGGAGGGCAGCGGGAACGTCTCATATTCTCTGTCTTGGGAGAGAAGATAGGTATAGGTGTTCCCGTTCGGAGTGGCGATCTGCATCTTGACCTTTTGGTTGTCCCCTAGATACTGAATCATCAGATAGCCCTGGTCAGTATGAGAGGCATCTAAATGAATCGCATCTGTTCCATAGGTGACGGTTCCGTCTGCTTTTGGCACCAGGACACGAGGGGTACTGTCTCTCGCTGGTGCGTTTGTGGCAGGATCAGAGCCAGCCGGGGTATGGCTCGAAGTCTGACTGCTCCTGGATGGATCAGAACTGCTTTTGGAGCAGCCGCAGATAATGACACTGCACAATACAAGCAGCCATACAAATGCAGAGAAAGATATGGTCTTTTGCTTCATATATAATGGAACCCTCCTTGTTTTCTCTGTATTTTACATAGTTCTAGTATACTACCACCTGTCCTTATAATCAATCATTTTGTCGTGAGAAAAGGGCAAGCAGAGTCAAAACAAGCAACCGTATATGATATTAATATAAAGGAAAGAACCCCTAGAGAAAGGGAGGATGCCGGGTGCTGCTCACCCGGCATTATTATGAAAAAGTTTATTCAAAAGTATTAGCTGATTGGCATTTGTTATTTGATGGTTTTATTATATGGAAAAGAAATGAAGGAATCATGCACATTAAGTGAACCTTTTTTAAAAGAAAAATGAACATATTATGAACAAGAAGATATTGACCTGAGAATCAGAGCCTATTACAATAAGAGAGTGAAAGGAGGAGAAGAACATATGTTTTTGATAAATGAGCTGTATCCGGATCAGATGATTGCTTCTGTTTATACCTTTGACTGGGAGAAGGCGGCAAAAAGATACCGGGGAGCCATATTTGATGTTGATAATACGCTGGTGCCCCATGGCGCCAAAGAGGAAGAGCAGACGATACAGTTGTTTGAACGGTTGCATGGACTGGGGATTCAGACGATGCTGGTCTCCAACAATGGCGAGGGGCGGGTAAAGCCTTTTGCAGACAGGCTTCATACGGATTATGTGCATAAAGCAGGGAAACCGAAAAAAAGAGGATATGAACAGGCTATAGAAAAGCTGGGGCTTCAGAGAGGAGAGATTTTATTTGTGGGAGATCAGATCTTTACAGATATCTGGGGAGCTAACCGGGCAGGACTTTTTACGATACTGACAGAGCCAGTGGACCCTGCTACAGATGAGATACAGATCGTGGTAAAGCGCTGGCTGGAAAAACCGTTTCGCAGAGTCAAAAATAAAAAGTAAGAACTTCGTAATAGATATTCAATATTTATCTGCTATAATAAAAAAATAAAAGTCATAGAATAGATTGAGGAAGTGAAAATATGAAAAAATGGACAGGATTTCTTCTTTTGCTGGCCTTGGCATGTGATCTGACCGGATGTGGGAGGACAGAGACAGGGTCTGAACTTTTGACAGAGACAAAAAAAGCGGTTATTCCAATAGAAGAGACGGTGGAGCCGGCAGTGGAAGAGACGGTGGAAGGGATTGCACTGCATATCTATTGTGGAGACGAACAGGCAGAAAATATTGTACAGGATACCATCTATGTGGAAGAAGTAACAGAACAGATTGTGATGGAACAACTGGTGAAAGCATTGAATATGGATACGTCTGCCGGCCTAAAAAGTGTGTCTTTTGGGATGCAAGGCGGAGACCGTGTGGTGATCTTGGATGTTAACCAGGTTTTTGCGGACTATGTCAACCGGATGGGGACAGCCGGAGAGTATATTGTAATCGGCAGTCTAACTAATACCTTTTTAGATTGCTATCAGTGTGAACGGATGCTTTTGACGGTGGAAGGAAAGGTGTTAGAGACCAGTCACAGCGTCTATGAGGAATATCTGGAATGGTATCCTTATGTGGAGAGTCCCTATCAGGTAGAGGAGATGAATCTGGGAGAAGGGGATATACAGATCATATGTCCGCAGATTACGGATTTGGAAGACGGGGAGATTCAGGGCAAATGGAACCGCATCTTTTTGGGCACAGAAGAGCGGGTGCTGAATGAATGGGAAGGAAATGGAACCTATCAAGTTTCCTTTGAGATCAAGACCATGACCGCAGACACGCTCTCGATCCTGATGAATGGAGTAGCAGAATCCGATGGAGAGAGGCTTACTTTTAAATATACCTACAATATAGATATGAATACAGGAGAGAGTATTCGTCTAAAAGATCATGTGGATGTGGAAAAAACGGCAGAAAATCTGTTTGCCGGAACCGGATTCTATGTGGACGGAGTAGAGATGGGCTATTTTTCAGAGAGAATGAAGGCGTTCTATGGAAGCCCGGAAGCGCTGGCGCGGTCGCTGAATGGATATGATTATGCGGAGGATGGCAGCGCACCATATGGATATTCTTATCTGGAAGACGGCAAGGTATGGCTCTGTATGGAAGTACCGCATGATCTGGGAGATTATGTGGAGATCGAGCTGGATACACTAATGAAATGATGCCAGGAGGTGTGGCATCATAATATAAATGAGAGGAGTAAGAGATTGATGAAAGCGTTGTGGGAGATGTTTTTTACCTTTGCAAGAATTGGCGGGCTGACGTTTGGCGGAGGCTATGCTATGCTGCCGATGCTGCAGCGGGAGGTGGTGGAAAAGCATCACTGGGCGACAGAAGAGGAGCTGGCGGACTACTATGCTATTGGGCAGTGTACCCCGGGAGTGATCGCGGTCAATACGGCTACCTTTATAGGGTATCGGCAGGAAGGGATCATCGGAGGAATCTTTGCCACGTTAGGGGTAATCTCTCCGTCGCTTGTGATTATCACTGTGATTGCAGCGTGTCTGACCAATTTTGCAGAGCTTAAGGTTGTGCAGTATGCATTTGAGGGGATACGGGTCTGTGTCTGTGTGCTGATTTTTAATGCGGTGCAGAAGCTTTGGAAAAAGTCTGTGATCGATCAGCCAACCACTGCGATCTTTTTGCTGGTTTTTCTGGTGTCAGCGGGTCTTTCGGTGGGACAGAGCTTTTATCCTGATTTATTTTCCGTCTCACCTATCGTCTATGTGGTGATCGCGGGTGTGGCTGGCGTGGTGCTGCATGGAGGCAATGGGAAGAAGGAGACAGAACGATGATACTGATTCGATTGTTTTTTGAATTTTTTAAAGCAGGATTGTTCGCAGTGGGAGGTGGACTGGCAACGCTTCCTTTTTTACAGGAGATCAGTCAGAAGACGGGATGGTTTACGCAGAATGACCTGATGGACCTCATTGCCATCTCAGAGTCTACGCCCGGTGCGATCGGTGTCAATGCGGCGACCTATGCAGGCTATCACACCTATGGACTGGTGGGAGGCGTCGTGGCGACGCTGGGGCTTATCTGTCCTTCGGTCATTGTGATTATCTTGGTCTCAAAGGTGCTGGACCGCTTTAAGGAAAGTGATCTGGTACAGCATATCTTCTATGGACTCAGGCCGGCTTCTACGGGGCTGATTGCAGCCGCTGGCTTTTCTGTAGTCCTGGCTACGCTTGTACACGTTACAGAGCTTCCAGGGAACCTGGCAGGCGCTTTTAACTGGTTCGGCATCGTGCTGGCAGTGATCCTGTACTGGGCGATTAAAAAATTCAACAAGCATCCAGTTCTCTATATTCTGGCGTCGGCTCTTGTAGGGATTGGGGCAGGGTATCTGCATATGTTTGGATAACCAGTGAAGAGAAGCGCGGCGCGGCAGCCTCCATGGACGCCGGCAGCAGCGAAAAAGAGGGCATGGATGTCCGGGTGCTCTGCCAAGAGAGCCTTTGTCCGTGTATAGCTCTCGATTTCGTCATCATGAATGTGCACGAGCACGCAACATTGGAAGAAGGAGGAATAATATGCTTTATATTGGCGTAGATCTTGGAACATCGGCAGTCAAGCTGTTGTTAATGGATGGAAATGGTGCGATTCAAAAAATCGTATCCAGAGAATATCCTTTGTATTTTCCCCATCCGGGATGGTCGGAGCAGAATCCAGAAGACTGGTTTACAAAGACCATGGAAGGGCTGAAAGAGCTGATGGCAGACTGTGATACCAGCCAGGTGGGTGGGATCAGCTTTGGGGGACAGATGCATGGGCTGGTGATCCTGGATGAAAAAGATCAGGTGATCCGCCCGGCTCTATTGTGGAATGATGGACGGACCTACGAGGAATGTGATTATTTAAACCAGGTGATTGGAAAAGAAAAATTGTCTGCATATACGGCTAATATCTCATTTACTGGGTTTACGGCTCCGAAAATTTTGTGGGTGAAAAATAAAGAACCTGAGAATTTTGCCAGGATACAAAAGATTATGCTGCCCAAAGACTATATTGCCTATAAGCTGTCCGGAGTGCACTGTACGGATGTGTCAGATGCGTCGGGGATGCTGCTTTTTGATGTAAAGAACCGCTGCTGGTCGCAGGAGATGTTAAAGATCTGCGGTATCCGTAAGGAACAACTGGCGAAGGTCTATGAGTCCTATGAGGCAGTGGGAGTGCTGCTCCCTGAGATTGCAGAAGAATTAGGTCTTCCCAAGACTGTGAAGGTCGTGGCGGGAGCCGGAGACAATGCAGCAGCAGCTGTGGGGACGGGTACTGTGGGCGATGGGATGTGCAATATCTCGCTTGGCACCAGCGGGACGATCTTTATTTCTTCGAAAAAGTTTGGGGTGGATCGGCATAATGCGCTGCATGCGTTTGCTCACGCGGACGGGCATTATCACTTGATGGGGTGTATGCTAAGTGCGGCTTCCTGCAACAAGTGGTGGATGGATGAGATCATAGGGACACAGGATTATGCAGCGGAGCAGGAGGCGATTGAGAAGTTAGGGGAGAATCATGTGTATTTTCTGCCGTATCTGATGGGAGAGCGGTCACCGCACAACAATCCCAATGCGAGAGGGACATTTGTCGGTATGACGATGGATACGACGCGTGCGGATATGACGCAGGCAGTCTTAGAAGGCGTGGCATTTGCGCTCAGGGATTCTTTTGAGGTGGCAAAGTCGCTGGGGATCTCAATAGAGCGTACCAAGATCTGCGGTGGGGGTGCGAAAAGTCCGCTGTGGAAGAAAATCATCGCCAATGTGATGAATATTAAAGTGGATGTGATCGAGAGCGAGGAGGGTCCGGCGCTGGGCGGAGCGATGCTGGCGGCTGTGGCTTGCGGCGAGTATAAGGATGTGGAAGAGGCAGCAGCTAAGCTGGTGAAGGTGACAGACACTGTAGAGCCAACACCGGAGCTGGCGGCGAAATATGAAGAACGCTATCAGCAGTTTAAAGAGATCTATCCGGCTTGTAAGGCGTTGTTTGATGTGATTCAGTGACGGGTCCGTCCTGACTTTGTGATTCCTCAGATGAAGAGATTCTATCGCCATGTACTGATCAAGGGAAATTATCCGCATCATGGTGCGGTGGCTTTTGGACACTATGGAAAAGCGCTATCCGACAGAAAATCCTTTTGTATAAAAAAAGATTGCAGGCTTCGCCAGCAAACCTGTTATCATAAATTAAATGGTATCAAAAAGGATAAAATTGTAAACAATATGTTAAAAATGCTGCGGAGTACGTGTAAACGTACTCCATTTGTGTTATAGTTAATACGTATTGTTGGGGTAGGCATACAGATACTATAGAAATTGGAGGAGTGATTGTTGTGGTGCAAAAGACACTTACCATACACAACGAGTCAGGTCTGCACCTTCGTCCGGCGGGGGATATGGTGAGTATCGCGAATAAGTGCAGTTCGCATATTATGTTAACCTGTGGGGAGCACAAGATGAACTGCAAAAGTCTCATGAGCCTGCTGGCGTTTCCCGTTTGTCCGGGAGATGAAGTGACGGTTGAATGTTATGGGGATGATGAAGAACAGGCTCTAAAAAAAATCGTTACATTTTTGGAGAATCTGGATTGCCAAGAATAACAGAAAGAGACCTGGTAAAAGGTCGCCGCAGAAGATAGGATGTGGCGGCTTTTTTCTTGCGGAAGCGTCACAAATGGCAGTTTCTGTGTGAAATTTATGCTGTTTTGTGTCTGAGAAGCTTGACAAGCCCTCCATAATTCTATATTCTAAGAGAGTCTAAGAAATAAATCCCTATTCAAAAGTCGTAAGTCCATGACGCAGTTTCCTGTTTTTTCATATGGTAAACAAGATTCGTATGCCGGGTTTGAAAAAGAAAGGAGAATGTGTATGTATCTCAGGGAGGATGCATGGATGATGAAAGCGATTTTCAGGCTTTCGGATCGTGCCCTGATCCGTATGGTCAATCGTCTTTTTCAGACAGAATATGAAGATGAAGAATGTGTACGGAAAGAATGGAATGAACATGAAGTGATCAGTGTGTGGCTGATCATAGGATGTGCAAACCGTTATGAATTTCAGATTCGGCGTTTTGACGGCTGCTTGCAAATCTATGCCGAAGACCGGGGATGTGCCTTTCACTATGCGGACGCCCTGGAACATACGGTTGTGCAGATTCGGGAGCCGCATATGATCTATTTTGGGAAAAATTCCAGAGAAGAATTTTGCACTACTTTGGAGTTTCCGAGTCATGAGCGGATTATTCTGCCAATTCATACGATTACGTTAGCCGATTCTTCCGCACAAAAATTAGAAGAAGCAGGTCTTATATTGTTCCTGCCTTTTTTATTTTACTGTTTTGCAGAGGAGACAGAGAGACTGGAGAAGAAGCAGGAGTCGCTGGAACAGTTTGTGCTCCATGATATTCCGGAGACACTATATAAGAGTATGAAAAAAGGAGACTTGAATGTATTTGACGCACAAAAATTAAAGCAGTTTTGCCGACGCATTATGTGGAAACTTTTTTTCCATAAGAACTGGATGCAGAATCTGGAGCTTCAGGAGTTGGTGATAGATGCGCTGGATGCGGATATGGAGCTGGTGGAACGTGTGCAGCGTATGGAATCTTCCAAACATATGGTATAAGATAGAGAAAATAGAAAATACTAAATCGCAAGAGGTGATAATAATGAAAAGAGGATGGGGATTATTTATGCTTGTGCTCTGTCTTTGCATGGGCTGTGGAAGCGGAAATATCCATGTGGAAGACGAAGAAAGCGGTTTTCGGGATGATGTGTCTGCGAAGGTGTTGGTGGAAGCAGTCGCATCGGAGTTAGGAGACGAGTATTGGGCAGATATGGAGCTGACACCAGAATACTTAGAGGACTGGTATGGGGTCTCTTCCGATCTCTATGAAGAGTTCTATGGACAGACTCCTATGATCTCAGCCAATGTGGATGCGCTGATTGTCATTAAAGCCAAAGCAGAAGAGACAGAAAAGGTAGAAGAGGCTTTGACGGCATACAGAGAGCAGTTGGTTGCGGACACCATGCAGTATCCTATGAATATTCCCAAGATCCAGGCTTCTGTGGTTGAAACTTATGGTAATTATGTTTGCTTCGTACAGCTTGGGGGATCTATGAACGATCAACAAGAAGAGGAAGCTGCGATGGAAGCATGTATCGATGTGAACGAACAGGCACTTTCGGTGATTCAAAAGGAACTGACAAAGTAAACGATGGTATTTTCCAGTCTGATATTTATCTGCCGGTTCTTGCCGGTATTTTTGACAATCTATGTGCTTGCTGCCAAAAGATACGGCAATCTGGTACTTTTTCTTGGCAGTCTTGTCTTTTATGCATGGGGAGAACCGGTGTATATCGGACTCATGCTTTTTTCTACTATTCTGGACTATGGAAATGGAAGGCTTTTAGAATATGCAAAATCCACTGGCCAGTATCTGCTGGCCAAAGGAGTGCTTTTAGAATCCGTAGTTGTCAATCTCTCTCTTTTGGGACTTTTTAAATATTCTGGGTTGTTTCCGCTGCCGGTAGGCATCTCTTTTTATACATTTCAGACCATGTCCTATACGATTGATGTCTATCGGGGAGAAGTCCCGGCTCAGAGAGATCTGATCGCATTTGGGGCCTATGTCTCTATGTTTCCCCAGTTGATTGCAGGTCCGATTGTAAAATACAAGGATGTGGCAGCAGAGATCTCCCATCGGACGTTATCCTGGGACGATGCATATCAGGGTATAGGCAGGTTCTGTACCGGACTTGGCAAAAAAGTATTGCTGGCCAATCAGATCGGGTTGATATGGGAGGAGATTCAGAGGATTCCTCCAGGCGAGATGACACTTGTTGGTGCATGGATTGGAAGTTTTGCATTTGCACTTCAGTTATATTTTGATTTTTCCGGGTATTCGGATATGGCGATTGGGATGGGACAGATGCTGGGATTTCACCTGAAAGAAAATTTTCACTATCCCTATGCGGCCAAGAGCATCACTGAGTTTTGGAGAAGATGGCATATTTCTCTGGGACAATGGTTTCGGGATTATGTCTATATCCCGCTTGGCGGCAATAGAAAAGGCCTTCTGATACAGTGCCGCAACCTGCTCGTGGTATGGGCGCTGACCGGCATCTGGCATGGAAAAGGTATGAATTTCCTTGTCTGGGGGTTGTATTTTGGCGTGCTGTTGATGCTGGAAAAATGTTTTTTGCTGGGATGGCTTTCAAAGCTTCCGGCAGTTTTTGGGCATCTCTATACTCTGGCGGCTGTGCTGATTGGGATGACCGTCTTTGCCATCAATGGGCTTTTCGATGGGCTTTTGTGGATTGGGATGCTGTTTGGCAGTACGCACAGACTGTATGATGCAAGGACACTCTGGCTGTTGTCTGGCTATGGGCCGTTGTTGATCTTAGGGGGAATAGGCTCTGTGGGAGCAGGAAAGAGCTTGAAGAGATCTCCTGTCATCTGGGCGGTGCTGTTTGTCCTGTCCATCGCGTATTTGGTGGATGCATCTTATAATCCGTTTTTGTATTTTCGGTTTTGAGAGTCGGAGGAGTATGAGAGGAAAGAGAAGAAAAGAGGAGATTGTCTGTGCGTTGTTTTTTGTTTTGCTGTACACTATGTGGATCGGAGACCTTGTAAGCGAAGACCGGCTGTATTCGGCTTGGGAAAAACGCAGATTGGCCCAAAAGCCTGTGTATTCCTGGGAGGCGGTGACAAGCGGAAGCTATGGAAAGGAATACGAGACATGGCTTGTGGATCAGTTCCCAGGGAGAGATCTTTGGGTGGGGCTTAAGAATCGCTGCGAACTGTTGTTGGGGAAGAGGGAACTCAAAGGTATTTATATAGGAAAGGATGGCTATCTGTTTTCAGAGAATCAACAGATTGCTGACTGGGATGCAATACAAAAAAAGATGCAGGAGCAGTTTGGCATGGGTGTGGTCAGCCGGATTCATGTACCGCCGGCAGGTGCAGTGCTGACAGAGAAAAGGCCGTATTTTGTCTCTTTTACCGGATCGGAAGATCTGGTCTGTGAGAATCTGTCCAGGCATCAGGAGGAAGAGATCTATTATCGGACCGATCACCACTGGACGATGCTTGGCGCCTATTATGCCTATGAGGCATGGGCGAAGGAGCAGGGACTTACGCCTCTTGAGCTGGAAGAGTTGAACATACAGGTAGTGAAGGAAGATTTTTTAGGGACACATTATGGAAAGATCCATTATGCCAGACAGCCGGATGTGATCACACTTTATGATCCGGGGATTGCATGCGAAGTGATATATGATCTGGGAGAATCCAAGGTGCAGGGACTCTATCAGGAATCCTATCTGAAGACGGAGGATGCATATGGATTTTTCTTAGACGGGAATCATGGGGTCGTACAGATCACAACAGAAGGAAAAGAAGGGCATCTGGCGGTGTTAAAGGATTCGTATGCCAATTGCCTGGTGCCCTTTTTAACTGCGCATTATGGACGGATTACTGTGTTAGACCCCCGGTATATCCGGGTGGACATGGGAACGTGGCTTGCAGATCAGGAGGTCACACAGGTGCTGATTGTAGCGCAGGATACTTCTCAGGTGGTCTTTCCATAGTATGAATTTCACGTGATTTTCACATTTTTATCACCTTTTGCACACAGAGTTTACAAGAAATTTACACAGAATTTTGATAAACTCTGGAAAACATGTGCTCCCGCTTCTTAAGGCCCTGCCATAAAATGGGATTTTAAGCCCTGTTTTATGGCAGGGTCTTCGCATGTGGAAAGGATAAGTGCAGAAGGAGGAATAGCGTGAAAAGGAGACAGAAAGTGATTGCCGGATGCCTGGTGGTTGTGAGTGTTGTGGGGATCATCGGAGGGAAGATCTACACAGGACAGAAGCAAAGGCAAGCGATGGCAGAGAGTGTTCAGCAAGTGGAGACGGTGCAGGTAACAAAGCAGAATTTGCTGGATGCCATCAGTGTGACAGGAACCATCAACAGTGCAGAGGTTTGGGATGTATCAGCCAGTGCAAAAGATGTGAAAGTATTAGAAGTCCGGTATGAGGTGGGAGATTATGTGGAAAAGGGAGAAGTGGTGGCCGTCCTCGATTCTTCCAGTATCGAACGCAGCCTGACAGAAGCGAAGAACCGTCAGGCCCTAAGTGAATATACAGAGAACAAATCCATTCAGACGGCAACCGAGAATTATCAGGAAGCGGTGGAAGACGGCTCAGACAGCTATCAGAAAGCAGTAAAAAATGAGGCTGAGGCAAAGGAAGCACTACAGGAAGCAGAAGGGGATCTAAGTGATGCGGCCGAGCGGCTCAAAAGGAGAGAGGAGCGCTTAAGCGAGGCAAAAAACGCGCTGCAGGAGGCAGCCGAACCCCAGGCACCAGCAGAGGATGCATCCGAAGAGGAGAAAAATGCGTATCAGGAAGCCTTTGCCGCTTACCAGGAATTACAAAGAGCAGTGGAACAGGCTCAGGCATCTTATACCGAAGCCCATCAGGAATACAACGCCTCTGCAGAAGCCGAAGAGCGGGCACAGGATGCCTATGAGAGCGCGTCAGAGGCTCTTGATGACGCCCAGAAGGGCCAGGACAAAAATATCTCAGATACACAGGACCGTCTGGAACAGGCTCAAGTAGAACACACCTATTCCAATGACAGCAGCCAGCAGACCATAGAGGACTATCAAAATCAGATAGAAAGCTGTATGGTGACGGCGCCTATCTCCGGGGTGATCACAGACAGGAAAGTGGATGTGGGAGATACCTATATGGGAGAGGGGAACACGCTGTTTAGTATTGCAGATCAGGAGCATTTTATCGTGTCAGCCAGTGTGGACGAATATGAGATTCATAAGATCTCTAAAGATATGACAGCGGCGGTGATCGTGGAAGCTGTGGGGGACGAGGAACTCCCGGCAAAGGTGTCTTTTGTAGCGCCCACAGCGACAGAAGCAGCACAAGGAGCGTCAAGTACCGGAAGCTCTGAATATAAGATCGGGATTGCACTAGAGGAAGCCAATACCAATCTTCGGATTGGCATGACTGCAAAGGTCAGTATTGTGCAGGAAGCAGTCTATGATGTACTGACTGTACCCTATGACTGTGTGGAGACGGACGAAGATGGCAGCCAATTTCTCTATAAAGAGCAAGATGGAGAACGGGTGAAAGTACCAGTGCAAGTCGGTATGGAGAGCGATTATTATGTGGAGATATCAGGAGATGGCATCGATGAACATACAAAGGTATACTATCCCTCACCGATGCAGTACCATACGTCAGAAGGAGAGTCATCCGAAGAGGGTATGATGTTCATAGAAGGCGGAGACACTCCCGGAGGCGGTCCAGGAAGAGGACCTGGCGGGAGAATGGGAGGTTTTTAAGAGAGATGCAGATGGGAGAATATAAGACGATCATCGAGCTAAAAGGGATTGTCAAGCGGTTTTATGTAGGGATGCCCAATGAATTAGAGATCCTCCATGGGATTGACCTGAACGTAAGACAGGGAGAATTTGTCTCCATCGTGGGTTCTTCCGGCTCCGGCAAGACGACCATGATGAATATTATCGGGATCTTAGACCGCCCTACAGAGGGCGAGTATCTGCTGGACGGAGTGGATGTGGCCAGGGCAAAGGACAGAGAATTGTCTTTGATCCGCAATCAAAAGATCGGGTTTGTCTTCCAGACCTATAACCTCATCGGGCGGACCAGCGCTTTAAAAAATGTGGAGCTTCCGATGCTGTATGCAGGCATCGGGAGAAAAGAGAGAAAGGAGCGGGCGAGAGAGCTGCTTCAGCTAGTGGGGATGGAGGATCGGGTCACTCATCATCCAGACGAGTTGTCAGGCGGTCAAAAGCAGCGAGTGGCTATTGCTCGCGCCATGGCCAATAATCCGGCGATCATCCTGGCGGATGAACCGACAGGTGCGCTGGATTCCAAGACCGGGCGGATGATCATGGATATCTTTCACAGACTGAATCAGGAACAGAATAAGACCATTGTCCTGATCACACATTCTGAGGAACTAGCAAGGGAGACAGAGCGGATGATTACTTTAAAAGACGGAGAGGTTATCGGAGAAAGGAGCAGGGACAGATGCTGATATGGGAAAATATTCTGTTGGCTTTTCATGGACTTCGCGCCAATAAGATGCGCTCTCTTTTGACCATGTTAGGAATCATCATCGGGATTGCTTCGGTGATCGCCATCATGACATTGGGAAATTCTCTCAGCCAGTCAGTGACAGATTCCATGTCATCTATGGGAGCCAACAATATCACCGTGGGGCTTCAGCAAAAGAGCAGCAGCACAGAGACTACATCCAGCGGCATGACCTTTGTTTTTGGTCCTAGGATGACCAAGATGCAGGAAGAAGACTATGTGACGGAAGAGGTGCTGTCTGATCTTAAGAGCCGGTATGATGCTTCGATAGAAGGGTATTCCCTGTCAGAGAATATCGGGAGCGGGAAAGCGCAAAAGGGTTCAAAATATGCCTATGTCAATGCCGAAGGCGTCAATGCGTCCAACCTTGAGAATCTGAAACTTACGCTGCTGGCCGGGCGCCTGCTAAGTCAAAGAGACCAGGATGAGGCGCGCCGCGTGGTGCTGGTATCGGATCTGGTCGTTAAAAATATGTTTGACAAAGATGTGATGTCTGCCATTGGACAGACCATCGATGTCTTATTTCAGAACCGCTATGATACCTATACCATTGTAGGGGTCTATCAGTACGAAGAATCCAGCATGGGATTTTCCAGTGCGTCAGAGGAGGATACAGAGACGATGATGTATCTGCCCCTGCAGGCGGCCAGAGACCAGAACCACAATACATCCGGCTACAGCCAGTTTACCATATTGACCGCAGCGGGAGTCAGTGCGTCGGATTTTTGCAGTACCATAGAGACCTATCTCAATGACCGCTATTACCGGGACAATGAGAATTTTGAGATCAGTGCGATGAGTATGGAATCGATTGTGAAAAGTATGACAGAGATGTTGTCCACGGTGGCTTTGGTGATAGCAGCTATTGCGGGGATCTCCCTGCTGGTGGGAGGGATTGGCGTGATGAATATTATGCTGGTGTCCATCACCGAGCGCACCAGAGAGATCGGCACGAGAAAGGCACTTGGTGCCACCAACGGCTCGATTCGGCTGCAATTTATTATGGAAGCGATTGTATTGTGCTTGGTGGGCGGGATTCTTGGGATCTTGCTGGGGATCGCCGTCGCGACGATAGCGACCAGTCTGATGGGGTATACAGTGAGTCCGTCTGTCAGCGGCATCTTGATCTCAGTCAGCTTTTCTGTCTTTATCGGGGTGTTTTTTGGATATTATCCGGCCAATAAAGCGGCTAAGCTGCATCCGATTGAGGCGCTTCGATACGAATAAAGAGTTGAAAAGGAAGACATTCTGTGCTATGCTGAAACCGGAGGTTAGACAGAGCAGATGAGATGGAGGAAAACAGCTTGCATCCTTTTGGCAGCGACGGTCTTGATGACCAGCACAGAACATGTGACGGCGACCATCAGCAATATCCAGAGTCAGAAGGCGCAGAATGAAAAGGAACTGAACAATATTAAGTCGAAGATCAGTAATCTGGAGGGGCAGAAAAGTGCACTGAACAATGAAGTGAGCGGTTTGAATGATGAACTTACAAACACGCTTTTAAATATTGAAGTGTTGGAAAGTGATCTGGCGGACAAGGAAGTGGAGATCCAGGAGGCGGAGATTGCCTATG
The DNA here is from genome assembly GCA_910585995.1 of uncultured Lachnospiraceae bacterium. Lineage (GTDB taxonomy): Bacteria > Bacillota > Clostridia > Lachnospirales > Lachnospiraceae > Hominiventricola. The sequence continues at coordinate 36,836 of CAJUGG010000031.1, read as the reverse complement.
AGGAGGCAAAAGCCACAGAAGAGCGTCAGTATGAGGATATGAAGCTTCGGATACAGTATCTGTATGAATCCGGAAATGACAGTTATCTGGAGATCCTTTTGACTTCGGACAGTATCGCGGATCTGGTCAATCGGGTGGATTATGCAGAGGAACTTCAGGAGTATGACAATCGCCTGTTAGACGAATACAAAGCAGCCAAGCAGGCCGTGATTGAGCTTCAGGCGCGTCTGGAGCAGGAAAAAGAAGAACTGCTGGAGATGCAGGCACAGCTTGAGGAAGAGAAAGCCAATCTGCAGAATATGATTGCCAGAAAAAAGAGCGAGATCGCTGATTTTGACAGTCAGTTAAGTGCGGCCAGAGCGAAAGTGAGTGAATACCAACAGAAGATCAAAGAACAAAATGCACAGATTAAGAGGCTTCAGGAAGAGGCGGCCAGGGCAGAAGCAGCAAAGCGGGCAGCGAAAAATGCTGCAAAAAGAGCAGCAGCAGCGTCTTCTGATGATTCCGGCAATTCCGGGGCTTCTGCATCCAGGACTTATGAGGATGACGACGATGATGATAACGATGGAGGGGGATCTTCCGGCTCATCTAGCGGAGGGGGTGGCGGCAGCACTTCTTCCGGCGGAGGAAGCGGCGGTTCCATCGCTTCTTATGGACTGCAGTTTGTGGGATATCCCTATGTGAGCGGGGGCAACAGCCTGACCAATGGGACAGATTGTTCCGGTTTTGTCAATCTGGTGCATGCCCACTTCGGCATCTCGACGCCAAGACAGTCCGGAGCTTTGGCAGGCGGTGGCCAGGCGGTCAGCGAATCCGACAAACAGCCTGGTGACGTGGTATGCTATTTCGGGCATGTGGGGATATACATAGGAAACAATCAGATTGTTCATGCCAGCACCGAGCGAAGCGGAATCAAGGTAAGCAATATGTATTACCGAAGTATCCGCTGTATCCGCAGATATTGGTAAACACAGAAAAAAGTAAAATAATCATTAAAATTTGAAAAATGAATTGACAAAAAGGTAGGGAATGTTTATCATGATATCCGATACAAAAAGTATCGGATATCAATCGTTAGGAGGAATAGTTATTATGAAGAAGTTACTTAGTCTGGCTATGGCAGCTACCCTTGCTTTTTCGGTAGCAGCTTGTGGAAGCTCAGACAACACAGCAAACAATGACAGTGCAGCACCGGAGGCATCAACAGAGGATACAACAGGAGACAGCAGTGCGGCAGAGGATAGCAGTGCAGCAGAGGATGGAAGCACTGCAGCAGCAGAAGGCGGCGTGCTGAAGATCGGCGGAATCGGACCGATCACAGGCGGTGCAGCAGTCTATGGTGTGGCAGTTATGAATGCAGCAAATATGGCTGTAGATGAGATCAACGCAGCAGGCGGCATCAATGGTATGCAGGTTGAGTTCCAGTTTGAGGATGACGAGCATGATGCAGAGAAATCCATCAATGCTTACAATACCTTAAAAGACTGGGGTATGCAGATGCTGATGGGAACCGTTACCTCTACTCCTTGTACCGCAGTGGTCAATGAGAGCGCAAAAGACAATATGTTCCATCTGACTCCATCTGGTTCCGCAGTAGAGAGTATCGCACAGCCAAACGCATTCCGTGTATGTTTCTCTGACCCGAACCAGGGCGTTGCATCTGCACAGTATATCGGTGAGAATGACATCGCTACCAAAGTGGCTGTGATCTATGACAGCTCAGATGTATATTCCAGCGGTATCTATGAGAAATTTGCAGCAGAAGCAGCAAATCAGGGTATTGAGATCGTGGCACAGGGTGCATTTACCGCAGACAACAAGACGGATTTCTCCCAGCAGCTTCAGGCAGCAAAAGATGCTGGTGCAGAACTGGTATTCCTTCCGATCTATTATACAGAGGCTTCTATTATCCTGAAGCAGGCAGCAGGCATGAACTTTGAGCCGATCTTCTTTGGATGTGACGGTCTGGACGGACTGCTAGCAGTAGAGAACTTTGATACTAGTCTGGCAGAGGGCGTGATGCTTCTGACTCCGTTTGCAGCAGATGCAGAAGACGAGCTGACCCAGAAGTTTGTATCCGCATACAAAGAAGCTTATGGTGAGATTCCGAACCAGTTTGCAGCAGATGCTTATGATGCAATCTATATCATCAAAGCTGCTGCTGAACAGGCAGGCATCACCGCTGACATGAGCGCATCTGATATGTGTGAGGCAATGAAAGCTGCTATGACACAGGTGACAGTCGATGGTCTGACCGGCGAAGGAATCACCTGGGATGCAGAAGGCGAGCCAAGTAAATCTCCAAAAGCAGTTAAGATTACAGACGGCGTATATACCGCAATGTAATTCCCTTTCCTATAAAGAACAGAGGCGTTCCAAAAAACGCCTCTGTTTTTTTACTCTGTCGGCTTGTGTTGGTTTTTGTTTTATGATATACTGTGCGGATAAGGCGGTCAATTATCCGTCTGGGGAAGACATTTATTAAGTATAAAGAGGAGTTGAATGAGATGAGTTTCATATCGTATCTGTTGAATGGCATTAGTCTTGGCAGTGTTTATGCGATCATCGCTTTGGGCTATACCATGGTCTACGGAATTGCGAAGATGCTGAATTTTGCCCACGGGGATGTGATTATGATTGGAAGTTATGTGGCTTATATTGCCATCAGCAATATGGGACTTCCGATCCCGGTATCCATCCTTTTATCTGTGATTGTATGTACTGTACTGGGCGTAGTGATGGAGAAAGTGGCCTATAAGCCTCTGCGCCAGGCGTCCAAGTTAGCGGTCCTTATTACTGCCATTGGAGCGAGCTATTTTCTGCAAAATATTGCGCTTTTGCTCTTTGGGGCAAACACCAAGTCCTTTGCTTCGGTCGTCAATATGGAACCCATTCAGCTCGCTGGCGGACAGCTGATTATCTCCGGTGAGACCATCGCAACGGTGGTGGCCTGTCTGGTGATCATGGCCTGTCTGATGACTTTTATGAAATATTCCAAAGCAGGGCATGCGATGCTGGCGGTATCCGAAGACAGCGGAGCTGCACAGCTTATGGGGATTAATGTCAATGCGACGATCTCCTTAACCTTTGCCATCGGCTCTGCTCTGGCGGCAGTTGCAGGTGTGCTTCTGTGTTCTGCTTATCCGGCACTGACCCCTTATACTGGGGCCATGCCTGGCATCAAGGCGTTTGTGGCAGCAGTATTTGGAGGAATCGGCTCCATACCAGGAGCTTTTATCGGCGGGATTCTCTTAGGCGTGATTGAGATCTTAAGCAGAGCCTATATTTCTTCCCAGTTATCGGATGCTATCGTATTTTCTGTATTGATTATCGTATTGGTAGTGAAACCGACCGGGCTTCTTGGCAAGCAGATCCAGGAAAAAGTATAAAGGGAGGCCGTAGTGTAATATGAAGAAATTATCCAAAACTGCGAAGAGCAGTCTGATTACGTATGGAATTGTAGTTGTGGCCTATCTGGTATGTGAGATCTTGATGAAGACAGGTCATATGTCCAGCCTGATGAAAGGAATCTTAGTGCCGTTGTGCATCTATGCGATTCTGGCAGTATCATTAAACTTAACGGTAGGTATTCTTGGAGAACTGAGTCTGGGACATGCGGGATTTATGTGTGTGGGTGCCTTTGCGGGAGCAGTCTTTTCCAAATGTACCGCGGAGATAATCACAGTTCCAGGACTTCGGTTTGTCCTTGCGCTGCTGATCGGGATTGTATGTGCGGGCATTTGCGGTATCCTGATCGGAATACCTGTGCTGCGTCTGAAAGGCGACTATCTGGCTATTGTGACACTGGCTTTTGGCGAGATCATCAAAAACCTGGTCAATGCCATCTATTTTGGAATCGATAAAAACGGGATGCATTTTTCTCTGAAAGACAGCATGTCTTTAGGCATGGAGCCGGACGGCGTGATTATCATAAAAGGTGCACAGGGGATCACGGGAACGCCTACCGATTCCAATTTTACCATTGGTACGATCTTATTGCTGATTACGTTATTCATTGTGATCCATCTGGTCCATTCGAGAACCGGACGCGCCATTATGGCGATTAGGGACAACCGTATTGCGGCAGAGTCCATCGGCATCAATATTACCAAGTATAAGATCCTGGCATTTAGTGTCTCTGCTGCTTTAGCAGGGGCGGCAGGCGTTCTGTATGCGCACAATCTGTCCACTTTGACCGCGCTTCCTAAGAACTTTGGCTACAATATGTCCATTATGATTCTGGTGTTTGTGGTACTAGGCGGTATCGGCAGTATCCGCGGCTCGATGATCGCAGCGGTGGTACTGACGCTGTTGCCGGAGCTTCTGCGCGCACTCAATGAGTATCGTATGCTGATCTATGCGATTGTCCTGATCGTGATCATGATCTTTACCTGGAGTCCGGGAGGCATCGCGCTCAGAGAGCGCTATTTACCGGCAAAGCTGTTTCATAAGCGTGAGAAGGAGGTACAGTGATGGGAGTATTGGAAGTAAAAAACCTGGGTATTTCCTTTGGCGGACTCCGGGCTGTGGACGATTTTAATCTGGCAGTGGAAAAAGGACAGCTCTATGGACTGATCGGACCGAACGGCGCAGGCAAGACAACGGTGTTTAATATGTTAACGGGAGTTTACAAACCGAACGATGGAAAGATCATGTTAGACGGAGAGGACATCACGGGCCGAAGCAATATCGAGATCAATAAAGCCGGAATCGCCAGGACCTTTCAGAATATCCGTCTGTTTTCTGATCTGACGGTATTAGACAATGTAAAAGCAGGACTTCACAATCAAAAAGAGTACATCTACTCCACCCTGACAGGCATCTTACGTCTGCCGCGGTATTTTCAGGCAGAACGTGCGATGGACGAGCGGGCGATGGAACTTTTGAAAGTATTTGATCTGGACCAGGAAGCGAGTTACAAAGCTTCCAATCTGCCCTACGGCAAGCAGAGAAAACTAGAGATTGCCCGCGCTTTGGCCACCAATCCCAAGCTTCTCTTATTAGACGAGCCAGCAGCCGGCATGAACCCGAACGAGACACAGGAGCTGATGGACACGATCCGTTTTGTACGGGATGAGTTTCACATGACGATTTTACTAATCGAGCACGACATGAAACTGGTAGCCGGCATCTGCGAAAAACTGACCGTCCTGAACTTCGGGCAAGTCCTCTCCTGCGGCGACACCTCCGAGGTCCTCAAAGACCCGAAAGTGATTACGGCGTATTTGGGCGAGTAAGTTTTAGAGAGATAAACAGCATTTTTAAAAAATGATAATTAAAACCACAAACTTTAATCAGCATCTTTTAAAATAATACCCCGGAAGGACTTTTGGATGCGAAGCAGCCAAAGGTTCTTCCAGAGTCGGGGGTATTATTTTAAAAGATGCGGAACTTAAATAGGAGAGTTTTTTATGGCGATGCTTGAGATTAGGGATCTGGAAGTCTATTATGGGATGATCCAGGCGATTAAAGGAATTTCTTTTGAGGTCAATGAGGGGGAGGTCATCGCTCTGATTGGTGCCAACGGTGCCGGCAAGACCACGACCCTGCATACGGTATCCGGCCTGATTGCACCGAAACGTGGAACCGTGACTTTTGAAGGAAATGATATTACAAAGACGCCTGCCCACAAGATTGTATCCATGGGCATGGCACATGTGCCAGAGGGAAGACGTGTCTTTGCTTCTCTCAGTGTGCTTCAGAATTTGAAACTAGGAGCCTATATAAAAAATAATAAAGATGAGATTGAAGAGTCTATACAGATGATCTATCATCGTTTTCCAAGACTGGAAGAACGTAAAAACCAGCCGGCAGGCACACTCTCCGGAGGTGAACAGCAGATGCTGGCAATGGGACGCGCTCTGATGTCTAAACCGCGGATTATCCTGATGGATGAACCATCAATGGGACTGTCGCCGATCTTTGTCAATGAGATCTTTGATATTATCAAAAGCGTAAGTGCCAGCGGGACGACGGTGCTTTTGGTGGAACAGAATGCGAAAAAAGCACTGTCGATTGCGGACCGGGGGTATGTACTGGAGACCGGACGGATCGTATTAGAGGGGGAGGCGCAGAAGCTGCTGGATGATGAATCGGTGAAGAAGGCTTATCTGGGCGAGTAAACGAGGGAAGGGACGGACCAGTTATACGGGGCTGTGAGCCAACAGACTGCCACAAAACGGACGCCCTGACTCGACAAATGTCTGCATAGAATGTATCGGACAGTCTGGCTATTTTGTGCGCCTCATTCGGACACGAGTGTCCGCCTGTGGCGTACAAAATAACCAGACTGTCCGCTCCAATCTACACAGCACTATTTGTGCGAGTCAGGGCGTCCGTTTTGTGGCAGCCCCTTGCCTCACAGCCCCGTATAACTGGTCCTGGGCTTGGCTGGCGATAAGGTGGGTCGCAGCTTGGCTTGGGAGGTAGATAATGGGGGCTGGCGAAAGGGGGATTATTTAGCGTGTTCGTTTTCGTAGGCGATGAAGGCGTCTACTTTGGGCTGAGAGGAGCAGCCGGGGACGAACTCGTTGGTCAGGAATGCATCTACCAGTTCTTCTCTTAATTTGTTGCCAGTTGTGAAAGCGCCGAAGCAGGCGATGTTGGCATCGTTGCTAAGACGTGCTCTCTTTGCAGAGTAGACATCCGAAAGAAGCGCTGCATAAGCACCTTTTACTTTATTGGCTGCCAGAGAGACACCAATACCAGTTCCGCATAATAAGATACCTCTGTCATACTTCTTAGCAGCTACTGCCTCCGCTACAGCGATAGCTGTATTGGCATAGATCGGATCCTCACTTCCAAAATCCGTAATCTCCCCATATCCCTTAGACTCCATAAATGCGATAAGCTGTAACTTCGCTTCCTGTGCGTTAGGATCACAACCAATTGCAATCTTCATAATGACTTGTCCTCCTTTAGTATGCATCATTTTCTATAATCATATAAAAACCCCCCTATGAAGTCAAGTTCTTTTTTCTCCCCAATTTTTTATTTTTATTAACCTCCCCGCCACCCAACCCCAGGAACAGCCCCCTTGCGGGTCTATGGGCTGTTGCAAATAGTGCTGTGTAGATTGGAGCGAACAGTCCGGTTATTTTGTACGCCGCAGGCGGACACTTGTGTCCGAATGAGGCGCACAAAATAGCCGGACTGTCCGATACACTCTATGCAGACATTTGCAACAGCCCGTAGGCCCGCAAGGGGGCTGTTCCGTCGCTGATGTGAACAAATGTAAAAAAAATAAAAAATGTTATTGCCTTTTTTGTTTAGGAAATGTATAATATGGGTAGTTTGATTTGTGCAATATGTCCAGAGAACGAGCGGGCAGTTGACACAATGCATAAAAATTGTTTTTTCGACAACCATGATCGTTCAGGAGGGAGGATTTGATATGGCGAAATATGTGATCGGGCTGGACAATGGCGGGACTTCCACCAAGGCAGCGATTTTTGACCTGAATGGGAAAGAGATCGCCACGGCCGGGAAGCAGACCAAGGTGATCACACCCCAATCCGGTTATACCGAGAGAAATATGGAAGAGCTGTGGCTCGCCAACTGCGACTGCGTCAAGCGGGCGCTTGAAAAAGCCGGGATTGATGGTAAAGAGGTCTTGGGTATCGCCGTCTGCGGCCACGGAAAGGGATTGTATCCATGGGGAAAAGATGGAAAGCCTGCGTATAACGGGATTATCTCCACCGACAGCCGTGCATGGAAATATCCTCAGAAATGGGTGGAGAGCGGGTTACATAAAGAGCTGCATGACCAGTTGTGCCAGGAATTTATGGCATGTCAACAAGTAGCGCTTCTGGCATGGTTTAAAGACCATCACAGAGAGGTATATGACAATATCCAGTATGTATTTTCCGTAAAAGACTATATCCGTTTTCGCCTGACAGGAGAGGCTTACTGTGAAGCGACCGATATCTCCGGTTCTGGCCTTATGGATGTAAAACATGCCAGATTTGACCATGAGATGCTGGAAAAGCTTGGGATTGGTGAAGTGTATGACAAGTTAGCTCCGATCAAATATTCCTATGATCTGTGCGGCACTATCACCAAAGAAGCCGCAGAGCTTACCGGGCTTTTGGAAGGAACGCCGGTGGCAGGCGGTATGTTTGATATCGATGCCTGCGCGGTGGCTGTCGATGTGACGTCCACAGAAGAGATGTGTACGATTGCGGGTACATGGAGCATCAACGAATATATCTCCAAGACACCTGTGATGGATGGAAGCATTGCGATGAACTCCTTATTTGCCATGCCAGGGTATTATCTGGTGGAGGAATGCAGCGCGACCTCTTCCGGCAATCTGGAATGGTTTCTGGAACATTGCATGGAACATGAGCCGATCCCGGAAGGGAGCAATCTCTATGATCTGATCAATGAAAAAGTGGCAGGGGTCAAGCCGGAAGAATGTGATGTGTATTTCCTGCCCTTCTTGTATGGCTCCAATGCGCATCCACTTGGAAAAGGCGCTTTTATCGGCCTGACGACCTATCATAATAAAGCCCATATGCTGCGGGCGATCTATGAGGGTGTGGTGTATTCTCACAAGACCCATATTGAGAAGCTTCTGTCTTCGAGAAAGCCGCCGAAAGCAATCCGTATGGCAGGCGGCGCGGTCAACTCTGACGTGTGGGTGCAGATGTTCGCGGACACGCTGGGATTTCCGATTGAGACGGTGGATGCCAAAGAATTAGGGGCGCTCGGCTGCGGGATGGCGGCAGCGATTGCAGCGGGTGTATACAAAGACTATAAAGAAGCCGCAGAACATATGGTGCATGTATCCGGCAGGGTGGAACCCAATCCGCAGATGACCGCCATCTATCAGAAAAAATATGAAAAATATCGTGCAGTGAGCAAAGCACTTGATACTGTCTGGGGACAGTTTGAAGTATAAAAAAGCAACAGAAAGGTGGAGTAGATTATGGCAAACAGAGGAAGTACCCCCAAGACTATGAAAGCGCTGGTGGCGTACAGTAAGGATGATTATCGTTTTGAACCGGAGTATCCGGCTCCGGTGTGCGGACCGGACGATATCATCATCAAGACCGAGGCATGCGGGATCTGTGCAGGCGATTTAAAATGCAGCCACGGTGCAGCAATGTTCTGGGGAGACGAAGTGCAGCCGGCATGGGTAAAACCTCCTTTTATTCCGGGACATGAGTTCTTTGGACGGATTGTGGAGATGGGAGAGAACGTGGAAGGCTATGAGCTGGGCGACAGAATCATCGCAGACCAGATCGTGCCTTGCGGCAAATGCCGTTTCTGCAAAGACGGACATTACTGGATGTGCCAGCCTCATGATATGCTTGGATTCCAGTCCTACAACAACGGCGGTATGGCAGAATATGTCAGATATCCCAAGAATTGTGTGCTCAGCAGAGTGCCGGAGGATATGAGCATCGAGCAGGCTCTTTTGATCGAGCCTTATGGCTGCTCCAAACATGCAGTAGACCGCGGCAGCATCACCAATGAAGATGTGGTGGTGATCTCTGGCGCAGGAACTTTGGGACTTGGCATGATCACCTATGCAAGGATGAAGAATCCGAAGCTTTTGATCGTGCTCGATATGCAGGAGAGCCGTCTGGCAAAGGCAAAAGAATTTGGCGCAGATCTGGTATTTAACCCAGGAAAATGTGATGTGGACAAAGAGATCAAGGCATTGACCGATGACTATGGATGCGATGTCTATATCGAGGCAACCGGACATCCGTCGAGCGTGATCCAGGGCCTGACCGTGACCAGAAAACTTGGCCGCTTTGTGGAGTTCAGCGTATTTGGTTCTGAGACCAGCGTGGACTGGTCCATCATCGGAGACCGCAAGGAGCTGGATATCTTAGGTTCCCATCTGAGTCCTTATGCGTATCCATTTGTCATTGAAAATATGGTAAAAGGAAATCTGAAGACCAACGGTGTCGTATCCAGTATCTTTACTCTGGAAGAGTGGGAAAAAGCATTTGAATATGCGACGGGAAAACACGGAGATTTTAAAGTGGCATTTAAATTCTGATTATAATAGAGAGAAACATGTCTGAAGCATACGGAGAATATCCTGGCTTGTGATGCCGGGATCTCCTCCGCAGCTTAAGGCGGATCTAGGACTGATTCTGACCAGATTTGTATTTTTGGAAGACCTTTCCAAAGAGGAGCAGGATACCATAGACGATTAGCGATTGACCAAAGATCAAAAAAAGTCCTAAGACGATGGTATAGCGCATGGCTAAAAATCCGAACAGCCCGTAAAAAGCGGCTGCGATTAAAGTGACGGGCGCATACATAAAGGTAAAGATAAAGGCGTTAAAGAGGATCTCCCGCAGGTTGCCGGTAAAATGAATCATCACCGGATAGACCCACAAAAGGATCATCAGCAGCGTCATATAGGCCAGTGCCGAGATGCTGGCCAGTATCGTCTGACCAGGGACGACAGCGGTGACTAAGATATAAAGCCCTGAGAGAAAAGCAGCGGATAACACGGCGGCAAACAGCCAGATAACGGTGGCTTTTTTCCAGTACAGCGAAAAGCCTGCCCGGAAATTTCCAAAGACATGCGTGTCGCCTTCGGAAAGCTTTTTGGCGCTGTAATACTGTGCTGCGGTGGCTGCACCGGCTGTGACGATCGGGATACAACAGAGCGTCCATAGGATATTTAATAAGGTAAGCCGGCTTAACAGTGTGGTAAACTGCATAAAACTGCCGTCATAATCAAAGAGTTTCATAAGATCCATCCTTTCTGTTATGTTGGTATTACAAGACAATAAGCTTGATGATACACCAGAATTCTTTTGATTTCAAGTATTGTTAAAAATATAACAAAAAATGTCGAAAATCAGATTTTTTTCGTGCAAATAGTATAGGAAAAAATATTATGATATGAACATTTTTAAAAAACTTGACAAAAGTATTATCTGGATATATAATGAGATTACACAAATTGCATAAGAGGTCTTGCGGGCAGGTAAACCGTACAGGCTAAGCATTATGCAAAGAAAAAATTACATAGGGAGGTATTTTTAAACATGAAAAAAAGAGTGTTAAGTGTACTTCTGTCAGCAACGATGGTTGCAGGTATGTTAGCCGGATGCGGCGGGGGCGGTGGAGACACCGCAACGACCAGTGATGCGACAACCGAAAGCGACAGTGCAACAGAGGAAGCAGGCGACAGTGCTGATGCAGCAGGCGGAGAGACCACGGATCCAGCAGATACGGGTGATACAGCAGCTTCTGGAGACTTTGACTGGAAGAAGTACGAAGGAACTACGATTAACGTAATGTTCAATGAGCATAACTACTCCAAGGCAGTGATCTCCAAACTAGAAGAGTTCGAAGCTTTAACTGGTATCACAGTTGAGTATTCTTCTACACCAGAGTCCAACTACTTTGATAAGTTGAACATCTCCTTAAGCAGCCGCTCTGGAACGCCGGATGTCTATATGACAGGTGCATATCAGGTTTGGGAGTACGCGCCGGCAGATTACATGGAGCCATTGGATGACTACATCAACAACCCGGCTCTGACTGCTCCGGATTATAACTATGATGACTTTATTCCTGGTGTTGTAGGCGCTCTGAAATGGGACCTGGTTCCTGGACATAAAGTAGGCGAAGGTTCTCAGTGGGCACTTCCGATGGGTTGGGAGCTTAACAACCTTTCCTATAACAAGAACGTATTGGCAGACAAAGGCCTTGAAGTTCCGAAGACTACCGCAGAACTGATGGATACTGCAAAAGCATTGAATGAGTTCGCAGGTTCTGGTTCTTATGGTATCGCTGTACGTGGAACCCGTGAGTGGGCTACCATCCATCCTGGATATATGTCTCTGTTCTCCACCTGGGGCGCACAGGACTTCGCAATCGAGGACGGCAAGCTGGTATGTAAGCTGGATTCCCCGGAAGCAATCGCTATGACTGATTATTGGGTACAGTTGATCAAAGCAGCAGGCCCGCCACAGTGGACCAACTACACCTGGTACGAGGCAAGTTCTGACCTTGGTGCAGGCAAAGCTGCTATGATGTTTGATGCTACCAGTGCTGCTTATTTCCAGAACTTTGCAGGGGCTTCTCAGGAGTCCGGCAATATCTCCTGGTCCACCATTCCGCTTCCGGAAGGCAAGACCGAGGCTGATATGAAAGCTAATATCTGGATTTGGGCAATGGCTATGAACAAGGATTCCAAGAACAAAGAAGCAGCTTGGTATTTCCTTCAGTATTTCACCAGCCCAGACTATATGCAGTATGCAGGTACAGACGGAGCAAGCCCGGATACTCCTCGCCAGTCTGTTATGGACAGCGACGGATACAAAGAGATCGTAGGTTCTGCTGAGAACTATCTGGAGTCCATCTCTACATTGACAGAGAATGCATCCATTCAGTTCACACCGCAGCCATACTTCTTCGAGTGTACAACCAAATGGGCTGAGACCCTTCAGGATCTTGTTACCAGCAATAAGTATTCTTCCACAGAGGAAGCAATGCAGCAGCTTAAGAAAGATCTGGATGTCGTGGTATCTGATCTGGTAATATCTGAATAATATACCCTGAATATATAGGTTCTTTGTGGGTTAGAGGCAAGGAGGGGTTACCTGACCCTCCTTGCTTTTTATGTTCACACGGACCATTGAACCAAAAAGACTGGAGGAAACAGGATGAAAGAGCAGAAAACAAACAGCGCCGCTGCGAGCGAACTGAATGTGGTGCCGTTTAAAACCAGGGTGCTTCCGTATCTAATCGTGGCTCCTGCACTGATCATTACAATCGGAATTATGATTCCTTTTATAATGGCGATTTATTTTTCATTGACGAACTATTCTTTCCGTATGCCTAAGTACAACTTTATCGGATTACAGAACTGGATTAATATATTATCTTCCAGCGTATTCTGGAAAGCGGTCTGGGTGACGTTAAGATATGCGTTCTTTAGTACCGTGATTGAGATGGGACTTGGCATGGGGATCGCGATCCTTCTCAACAACTTGAATAACAAGTTCTCCAAGATCATGAGAGTAGCTCTGATCTTCCCGTTGATGGTAGCTCCGATTACAGCGACTACCGTATGGCAGCTGATGCTCAATAACTCTGTAGGTATCCTGGAAAAATTCCTGAATATCTTCGGGGTCTACAATTTCCCATGGGCGGCAAGTCCGTCTACGGCAATGATGACGGTGGTTATGATCGATGTATGGATCAATACTTCTTTCTGTATGCTGCTGGTGTTGGCAGGATTACAGTCTCTGCCCAAGTCCCCGTTTGAGTCTGCAAAGATCGATGGTGGAAGTACGATGTTTAATTTCCGCAATCTGACATTGCCGATGCTGAAACCAAGTTTATATATTGCACTTCTGTTCCGTCTGATGGCGGCTTTGCAGGAATATGCAATTATCTTCGCACTGACACAGGGAGGTCCTGGCGATACGCTGATGAACCTGTCCCTGACTGCATACCAGAACGGATTCCAGTTCCAGAAATTCGGTTTTGCACTTCCGTATATCCTGGTACTGTGGCTGTTTATCAACATTGTTGCGAAGCAGATCGTTAAGAGACAGCGTGCGGCACAGAAGCAGGCTGCTGGTCTGGAGGAATAGGAAGGAAAGAGGTGTAAAGTATGAATACAGCTTCAAACAGACTGAGCCGTATCATCCAGAATGGATTACTGGCTATCTATGCAATATTTGCATTGTTTCCGCTGATATGGATGATCATCTTGTCCTTTAAGTCGGATGCACAGATGTACAATACCACATTTATATTCACTCCCACGCTGGATAACTATAAGGCAGTGCTTTTTGAGTCGGATTATCTGACCTATATGCTGGACAGTTTGATCGTATCCGGCGGCGCCGTAATCGTGTCTGTAGTTGCCGGAGTGCCTGCAGCGTATGCGCTTGCAAGATATAATTTTAAGAAAAAAGAGGATATTGCTTTCCAGATTCTTTCCTTTAAGTTTGCACCGGAGATTCTGGTCGTGCTTCCTCTGTTTATGATCTATCAGAAATTACGTATTTATGATACCTATTTTGGACTGATCTGGGTATATCAGTTGATCTCTATGCCGCTTCTGATCTGGGTGGTCAGAGGATATTTTGAAGATATCTCGGTTGAGATCGAGTATGCGGCACAGGTGGATGGCTATAACTGGTATCAGATCTTCTTTAAGAATCTGATTCCGCTGATCAAACCAGGGCTTGTATCCGCAGCGCTTCTGGCATTTATCTTTGCATGGAACAGTTTCACGTTCCCACTGATGTTAGGTGGAACCAACATCCAGCCAATCACCGTTGCAATTACGAAGTTCCTCGGAACAGACAGTGCACACTATGGACAGCTTGCAGTGGCATCGGCTATATCCGCATTGCCGGCAATTATATTTGCACTTTGCATACAGAAGCATCTGGTACGTGGCTTGAGCTTTGGTGCAGTGAAGGGATAGGTGGAATATGTCAAGAATACAATTGGAAAATGTTACTAAAAAATTTGGAAGTGTAACGGCTCTTAAGAATGTGAGTCTGGATATCAAAGACAAAGAGTTTTTTGTATTGTTTGGACCAGCAGGCGCTGGAAAGACGACGATTCTGAACTGCATCGCAGGTATTCAGCTCCCGGAAGAGGGCGTGGTAAAATTTGACGGCGAGATCGTAAACTTAGTGGATGCTGCACACAGAGATACCGCTATGGTATTTGAGAACTACGCGCTGTATCCGCAGATGACAGTCTATGACAATATGGCATCTCCTCTGAGAAGCAAACTGTATAAAAAAGACGAAGAATTTATTAAGACCAAGATCCAGGAAGTGGCAGCGATGATGAAGATGGAGAATCTCTTAGAGCGTCTGCCAAGCCAGTTGTCCAACGGACAGAAACAGCGTGTGGCGATGGGCCGCGCATTGGTGCGTTCTCCGAGAGTCTATTTGATGGATGAGCCTCTGGCCCATCTGGATGCAAAGCTTCGTAATGCCATGCGTACCGAATTAAAAGAGATTCAGGCGAATTTTGGTACGACCAGTATCTATGTAACCCATGACTTTATGGAGGCTATGTCTTTAGGTGACAGGATCGCGATCATCAATGAAGGTGAAGTGGTTCAGATCGGTACAGGAGATGAGATCTACTATATGCCTTGCAACGAGTTCGTGGCACAGCTTATGGGTGATCCGGAGATCAACCTAATCTCTGGTACGTTGGCAAAATCCAAGGATGGCTATACCTTTACTATGGAAGCGGGACAACAGACCTATCAGCTTCCAAAGGAAAAAGACCTCTTTGCCAAATTCGATGAACTGAATATCAGCAAGATAGATCTCGGTATGAGACCGCAGAACCTTCTGTATTCCTTTGATCCGAAGGAAGGTTACATAAAATGTACCGTATACAGCTATGAGAGTATCGGTAATAAGTCCGTGATCGTGGCAGAGACATCCGGTCTGCAGCTTCGGATGATCGCACCGAACGGCCTGAGTGTAAAGATCGACCAGGATATCTATGTAGATATGCAGCTTGACCATGCTATGTTCTTTGACGCAGGAACCAAAGGATATCTGACCAGGTACAACGAAGCGGCAGTGAAGGCGATTGCAGCAGGACAGGAGGGATAAAGAGTATGGCAGGATTAAGAATTGAGCATCTCTACAAACGTTATGAGAATGACGGCAAGAAGAAAAAAGGCGCCGCAAAGAATGACTATGCGGTAAAAGATCTGAATCTTGTAGCCGATCAGGGGGAATTTATCGCTCTGTTAGGACCTTCTGGATGCGGCAAGACAACGACGCTGCGTATGACAGCCGGTCTGGAAGATATTACAAAAGGCGAGATCTACATTGGGGATACCCTGGTGAACAATCTGCATCCAAAGGACAGACATATCGGTCTGGCATTTGAGGACTATGCAATGTATCCGCCTCTTACGGTCTATGACAATATCGCATTTAACCTGAAAGCAAAAGGCGTAGATAAGGCGGAGATCGACAAACGTGTGCGCGAGATTGCACCGTTGATGCAGTGTGACGATCTGCTGGATAAGATGCCAGTGAAGTTGTCCGGCGGACAAAAGCAGCGTGTCAACATTGCTCGTGCGATTATTCGCCGTCCAGAGCTTCTGCTGATGGATGAGCCGCTGTCTCATTTGGATGGTAAAGCACGTCAGGCGATGCGTACAGAGATCAAGCGTCTGATCAACGATATTAAATGTACAACAATTTATGTAACTCATGACCAGTTAGAGGCAATGTCTCTGGCAGACAAGATTGCAATTATCAACTTCGGCGTGCTGCAGCAGTACGGCACACCGGCAGAAGTATATGATGATCCGGTCAATGAGTTTGTGGCATCCTTTATCGGTGAGCCGCCAATGAACATCATTGAGACGACGATTATGGGAGAGGGAGATCACTTCTTATTTACCTTTGCAAACAGTAATCTGAAGATTGCAGTACCAGAGCGTTATAATCATGTAGTAAGCAACGGCTTCAAATGTAAGATGGGCGTGCGTCCGATGGACGTACTGATCGGCGGCGCAGATTCCAAAGGTACACCAGAAGAAGTGGCAACATTTGAGAACCTAGGCGACGAGCGACGGATTGGTATTCACGTAGGAGATTCTCTCCTGATGCTGATCACCGACGACGAGACCAGATACAAAGCCGGCGACATCATCAAACTGGAAGTCCGCGGCGAGAAGACGCACTTATTCGATATCGAGACCGGAAATCGTATCCGCGCATAAAAATAAAAAATCAGCGGACAGAAGCGAAATTTTAAATAGGAGGCAAGAAAAAATGAGCAATTTACCAGCAAAAATGAAAGCAATCGTAGCATACGCACCCGGAGATTATCGGTTTGAGATGGTGGATACGCCAAGAGCCGGAGAAGGTGAGATGATTCTGAAAGTGGAAGGCTGCGGAATCTGTGCAGGTGATACCAAAGCGTTTGCAGGAGCAGCGAGCTTCTGGGGCTTTGACGGACAGCCCAAATACATCAAAGAGCCTATGATCCCTGGACATGAGTTCGTAGGAAGAGTCGTAGAGATGGGGCCGAATGTAAAAGGCAACTGGAAATTAGGCGACAGAATTTGCCCAGAACAGATCGTTCCTTGCGGCGAATGTATGTTCTGTAAGACGGGCCGTCACTGGATGTGTGAAAAACATGACCTTTTTGGTTTCCAGAACAATGTAAATGGCGGTATGGCTGAGTATGTAAAACTGACCAAAGAAGCAATTCCTTATCTTGTGCCAGACGATATGCCAATCGAGAAAGCTGCCCTGATCGAGCCGTACGGCTGCTCCTTCCACTGCGTAGACCGTGCTCAGGTGAAGACCACGGACGTTGTGGTACAGTCTGGAGTAGGTACATTAGGACTTGGTATGGTAGGTGCACTTCGTCAGGCAAATCCAAAGTTATTGATCGTATTGGATATGAATGATGCACGTCTTCAGAAGGCAAAAGAGTTCGGCGCTGACTTAGTCATCAATCCAGGCAAAGAAGACGCAGTGGCTAAGATCAAAGAGCTGACTGGCGGTTATGGATGCGATATCTATATCGAGGCAAGCGGACATCCGTCAAGCGTACAGCAGGGTCTGGACTGCATCCGTAAGATGGGCCGTTTTGTAGAGTTCTCCGTATTTGGCGCTCCTGTAACCGTTGACTGGAGTATCATCTCTGACAGAAAAGAGTTAGATCTTCTCGGCGTACACTTAAGCCCATTCTGTTTTGACACCGTTATCGACTGGATCGGAAGCGGCAAACTGCCAACCGATGGCGTTGTGACTCATAAATTCCCGTTGGAGAAATGGGAAGAGGCATTCCACATTGCAAAGACCGGAGAGAACGGAGCATTGAAAGTCGTTCTTGTACCGGATATGGAAGCATAGAGATCAGCAAAGAGAATCAGGAGGAGATAGTATGCAGCGTATAATGAACAACCCGGACAACATCGTAGATGAGATGCTCAAGGGCTTTTTAAAAGTACATAGTGACATTGTGGAAGCAACCGAGAATCCGCGTGTAATCAAAGCAAAAAATATTCCGGAAGGAAAAGTAGGCGTGATCACTGGCGGCGGTTCCGGACACAAACCCGCATTTATAGGTTATTGCGGAAGAAATCTGTGTGATGCCGTAGCAGTGGGTGAGATCTGTTCTTCTCCGACTGCGGCAGCATTTTTGGACGCAGCAAAAGCAGTGGATCAGGGCAAAGGTGTGGCTTGCCTCTACGGCAACTATTCCGGTGACAATATGAACGTAAAGATGGCAGTGAAGCAGGCGAAAAAGGCCGGACTCACCATCAAGACTGTAGTTGCAAATGATGACGTGGCATCTGCTCCGAAAGATCAGAGAGAGAAACGCCGCGGTGTGGCAGGCGAAGTGCTGATGTGGAAAGTCGGCGGGGCCAAAGCTGCAAAAGGCGGAGATCTGGATGAAGTGATCGCAGCTGCTCAGAAAGCGATCGACAATACGCGCTCTGTTGGAATTGGCTTAACTCCTTGTACACTTCCTGCAGTGGGACATCCCAACTTTGAGATTAAAGACGGAACGATGGAAGTTGGTATCGGTCATCACGGCGAGCCGGGTATCGAAGTATGCGCACTAGAGACTGCTGACAAGATGGCTCAGCGGATGGTGGACGTAGTGCTGCCGGATTATCCATTCGTAGAAGGCGATGAGGTCGTGGTCCTGGTGTCAGGATTAGGTGCAACTCCAGTGATGGAACTCTATGTACTCTATGATGAGATTGAAAAACTGATAGCTGCAAAAGGAATCAAGATCCACAGATCTTATGTGGGCAACTATTTCACTTCCTTAGAGATGATGGGTGCTACCCTGACCGTGATGAAGCTAGATGACGAGTTAAAAGAGCTGATCGACATGCCTGCAGAGAGTATGGGTCTGAAGCAGTTTTAATCAATGCGCAAAAGGAGAGACGGATATGAGCACATTTAAAAATGCAGATGGAAAATCCATTTTGTTAAAGATGGTAAAGGGAATCCAGGATAACAAAGCCTATCTTGGAGAAGTGGATGGTCTGATCGGTGACGGCGACCATGGTATGAATATGAACAAAGGCTTTAGTGTCTTTGAAGAACGTTTTAAAGATCAAGACTTCAGCTTTACTGAGGGTCTGGATGAACTTGGCACCATCCTTTTAAATGAGATCGGCGGTTCCATGGGACCGATCTATGGCACGATCCTGATGGACATGGCTGAGGCCGGCGAAGATTTGGAAGACATCGGTGTGGCAGAGCTTGCAGAGATGTTAAAAGCAGGTCTGGACGGACTGTGCGAGATCGTCGATGCGAAAGTTGGCGATAAGACACTGGTAGACACCCTGTCTCCGTCTGTGGATGTATTAAAAGCAGCGGCTGATGGTGGCAAAGACTTAAAGGCTGCACTGGAAGAGATGAAGGCAGCAGCAGCGACCGGACGGGATTCCACCAAAGATATGGTGGCAAAATTTGGACGTTCCAGCAGATTAGGAGAGCGTTCCAGAGGTGTATTGGATGCCGGAGCTACTTCTTGCTGTATCATCCTGACCGCTATGGCTGACGGCATTATAGAACTGATCTAATTCAAGTTGAATATAAGATAACCAAGCAGACCCGCCCCGGAACGATCTTTCGGGGCGGGTCTGTCTGTTTCTTTAAAAAAGATTAAGAAATCACAAAAGCCCGCAGGCTTGCGGCTGATTCTGATTTGTGGTATTCTATCACAAGGAATAGAAATTTTGCGATGGTCAGGGATGAGCGGATGGACAGAAGACAAGATATTACAGGCGTAGGAGAACAGATATTAGGAGCTGTACAAGATGCCATTGCATCGGGTGATTTTGGAAAGATCAACCAGATGGTGCAATATACAGCAGATACTGCGCTCTCGGAGATACGGCATCAGGTGGGAGAGGGCTTAGAACGCTTACAGGCAAGTCCAGGAGCGGGATATGTGCCGCAGGTACGATGGAGAGGACAAATGCCCCGCAGATATTTTCATAAAAGAGGAAAACCTTTGGGTGTTTTGCTGACTCTGATTGGGGGAGTGGGCTTTGCACTTTTTGGTCTTACGGCTTGTCTGTTGCTGATGGGATTTTTGGTGGACCCGGATTCAAGCCTGATTGTGGTGATGGTGTTTTTTGCACTCTTTTCCCTGGGGTGTGCGAGTGCGATGAAGTCAGGAATCAGGATACGTAAGAGGCTGAGACTGGCAGAGCGCTATGTGAAGGTCCTTAGAGGCACGATGTATATGGAAGTGGAAGACCTGGCGCTTCGAGTCGGGCAGGATGCGAAAAAAGTCCGCAAAAATCTAAAAGAGATGATGAGGATCGGGATGTTTCCGGAGGGACATATGGATGCAAAGGGAACACTGTTTGTCCTAAGTGACGAGATCTGGGAACAGTATCTGGCCGTTCAGAAGTCCTGGAAACAAAAAGAATATGAACAGCCAAAGCCAATGCATCCCCAGGAAGAGCCTGAAGAACTTTCCGAGGAAGAAGCCATCGAAGAAGAAGGGATGCAGTATCTGGACAAGCTTCGGGAGCTGAATGCCAGGATTCAGGGAGAAGAGATCTCGAACAAGCTGTACCAGTTGGATTATCTGCTGCAGAGGATCTTTGCAGTGCTTAGAGATCATCCGGCTCAGTGTCCGAAGATGAATAAATTTATGGAGTATTATCTGCCCACGACGGTGAAGCTCGTGGAATCCTATGCGGATTTTGACAAAGCAGGGATTCAGGGGGAACAGATCTTATCGGCAAAGACGGAGATTGAGAAGACACTTCACAGCATCAATGAGGCAT
Organism: uncultured Lachnospiraceae bacterium; assembly: GCA_910585995.1. Classification (GTDB taxonomy): domain Bacteria; phylum Bacillota; class Clostridia; order Lachnospirales; family Lachnospiraceae; genus Hominiventricola. The sequence continues at coordinate 16,063 of CAJUGG010000031.1, read as the reverse complement.
TTGAAAAGCTTTTGGATGATATGTATCAAAATGCAGCATTTGAGGCGGCAGCAGATGCCAAAGTATTAAAGACCATATTAGCACAGGATGGTTATATGAAGAGCGAATTTTCCGCAGATGCGGGGAAAGAAGGGTAAGGATAGATGAGTCAGGATTTGGAAGCTATGTTAAGAGAGGGACCTACATTGACCCTGGAGCCATTTGGTCAGGAGGAACCCTTAAAAGAAGAGCCAAAAAAGAGTACAGAAACGGTCAGTGAGACAGACAGGATACGAGCGATTCTCTCCCCGCAGGAGCAAAAGCAGGTGGATGCATTTGTGAACCAGATCGATCTGGCCAATTCGCAGATGATCCTTCAGTACGGCGCCAGCTCTCAGAAAAAGATCGCGGATTTTTCCGAGACTGCTCTTTCCAAAGTGCGCACCAAGGACTTAGGAGAGATCGGGAATGATCTGTCTGCCGTGGTGATGGAGCTAAGAAGCATCGACGAGGGAGAAGAGGACAAGAGCCTCTTTGGATTGTTTAAGAAAAATGTAAACCGCCTTGCCAATATGAAGGTAAAATATGCCAAGGCAGAAGTCAATGTCAACCGGATCTGCAAAGTGTTAGAAGGGCATCAGATCCAGCTTTTAAAAGATGCAGCGATGCTGGATCAGATGTATGAGCTGAATCAGAACTATTATAAAGAATTGTCCATGTATATCTTAGCCGGAAAGCAGAAGCTAGAAGAAGTGCGCGGCAAAGAACTGCCGGTACTTTTGGAAAAAGCGCAGACAAGCGGACTGGCGGAGGATACCCAAAAAGCCCAGGATCTGGCAGAACTGTGCAACCGCTTTGAGAAAAAGATCTATGATCTGGAGCTGACGAGAACCGTGTCCATGCAGATGGCGCCGCAGATTCGGATGATCCAGAATAACGATACAGTGATGTCAGAAAAGATCCAGTCCACACTGGTCAACACCATCCCGCTGTGGAAGAGCCAAATGGTACTGGCCATTGGAGTGGAACATTCGGCGCAGGCAGCAAAAGCCCAGCGGGAAGTGACCGATATGACCAATACGCTTTTGAAGAAAAATGCAGAGGCGCTCAGGATGGCAACGGTGGAGACTGCGCGGGAATCCGAGCGGGGCATCGTGGACATCGAGACTCTGAAACAGACCAACGAGACGCTGATCTCAACGCTGGATGAGGTGATGCAGATTCAGGAAGATGGAAGAAACAAGAGAAGAGAAGCAGAAAGAGAGTTAGTAGAGATTGAAAATGCCATGAAAGCAAAGCTTCTGGAACTTAGCAGACGTGGATAAACATATATTTGTATGCGGAACAAAAGAACGGCCGTACCTAAATCTGTCAGAGGTACGGCTGTTTTTTTAGGAATTTTGTAAGGTGGACCAGGTATCCACCGAGGCAGTAATCACTTCATTAATCCGGGTATAGTCCTGCTTTTCGATCACATCCACAATCCCTTTATGTACCCGATAGGCGAGTTCTCCCTTTTGGTTCTTGTGCGTGATCAGAATCGAAGGCTCCATAAAGTCAATCACAATCTTGTAGACCTGTTCCATCAGTACATTCTGTGCACAGCTTCCAAAGATACGGTGAAACGAGATATCATTTTCCTGCAGCATCTCCGGAGTAGGACTTTGCGTCATCATCTCTTCAAGTGCTAAGAGATTTTTCTTTAGTGCACGTCTCTGCTTTTCATTTTTGTCGTAGTGTTTTAAGGTAAGCTCTAAGATATCGATCTCGATGACCTGCCGAAGTTCGTAGAGATTTTGAATGTCTGGATTATTGACAAAAAAACTGAACAGAAGGGAATCCATCAGCTTATTGCCGGGAGTCTCCGATACATAGGTACCGTTGCCTACCCGGATATCAATGAGTCCAAACGCAGAGAGAATCTTCATGGCTTCCCGGACAGAACCGCGGCTGACTCCCATCCCTTCCGAGATCTCAAGCTCGTTAGGCAATCGGTCTCCGGGGCGCAGTTTCCCTTCCATCAATAATTGTTTGATGTTGTTTACCACCACATCAACAGCAGATTCTCGTTTGCTGGCTCGAAATAATTCATTGACTTCCATATTGTCTCCTCCCTGCTAAATCAATGACATTTTACCATAGATAAAGAGGTATCGTCAAATTATTGTTCAAATTTGTTCTCTGGATCTTTACTGTTTTTGATAAATATACGGCAAACTATATGATATTTTGTACAAAACTAATATTTTAATGATTATTTTTATATAACATATTGACAAATTGGACGAAAGATGATATACATTAAACATCAGATGTTTAATGTATTTAAAAACTGGAAAACAGGAGGAGATATTATGAACACAGCAGAGTTGAAACAGATGGCAGATCATCTGCGTATGGTCGCAGTTGATATGGTGTACAAAGGAAAAGACGGACATCCAGGGCCGGCTCTGTCCATTGCTGATCTGATGAGCGTGCTCTATTTTGATGAGATGCGTCTGGACCCTAAGAACCCGACTTGGGAAGACCGTGACCGTTTTGTCTTATCCAAAGGTCATGCGTGCCCGATCTATTATGCAGTACTGTCAGAGAAAGGCTATTTTGGAGAGAAAGTAGAAGATTTTAAGCTTCGTGCGTTGGGGAGCAAGTTCCAGGGACACCCGGTGATGAACAAGACCAAGGGAGTGGATATGACTTCTGGTTCTCTGGGAAATGGAATTGCAATCGCAAGTGGTATGGCAATCGCTGGAAAATATAAGAAAAAAGATTATAATGTATATTGTATCGTCGGAGACGGAGAATTACAGGAAGGAATCTGCTGGGAGGGCATCAATACCGCAGCAGCACATAAGTTAGACAATCTGATCGTCTTTGTAGACCGCAACGGCTGGCAGAGCGGCGGGTCTGTGGAAGAGACAATCGGCATCAACAATGTAAGAGAGCGCTTCGAGGCATTTAACTGGCATACCCAGGAGATCAACGGACATGATATCGATGCCATCAAAGAGGCGATTGCAGAGGCAAAAAAAGCAGTTGGGAAGCCAAGTGTGATCGTATGTAACTGTATCAAAGGAAAAGGGCTGTCCTATATGGAGAACAACAATGCATGGCATAAAGGCGTTCCTAGTGATGAACAGTATCAGACAGCATTAAAAGAATTAGGAGGTATGCAGTAATGGCTAATTTTAAAGGGACAAGAGAAGCATTTGCACAGGCAATGATTGACGCGGCAGCAGAAGACAAGTCCATCATGTTTATCTCTCCGGATTCGTTAAAAGCAATGAGGGCGACCAAGTTTGCAGAGTTATATCCGGATGCATACATAGAAGTAGGTATTGCAGAGCAGGGAGCTGTAGATACCGCAGCAGGCATTGCAGCCTGCGGTTTAAAACCAGTAGTCGGTACGTATGCCGGATTTATGACCATGCGTGCCTGCGAGCAGATGAGAACATTCGTGGCTTATCCCAATCTGAATGTTACTTTTGTAGGCATCAACTCCGGACTCTTAGGCGGCGAGCGGGAAGGTGTGACGCATCAGTTCTATGAGGATCTGGGCATCCTTTCCAATATCCCGAATTTTACGATCTTCACGCCGGCCGATGCCGCACAGACCTATCACGCAGTCAGAGCTGCACTCGCACTGGATGGACCAGTCTATGTCAGAGCCGGGAGCGGACGGGAAAATGATGTCTTTGACCTGGAAAAACCTTTTAACATGGAAGGGATCACCGTTTTAAAAGAGTATGGAAAAGATACGCTGGTGCTTTCCTGCGGCTTTGTCTTAGACCGGGTGCTTGCAGCAGCAGAGAAGTTAGAAGCAGAAGGCATCCATGTAACCGTCGCAGATATCAACATCCTGTACGGCAAGAATCCGCAGAAGATTCTGGATGTAATCTCCGGGTTTGACCGCATCGTAACCGTGGAAGATCACAATGTCAACGGCGGCATGGGCGCTTATATCAGCAAGCTGGTCTGTGAGAACGATCCTAAGAAAGTGACAAGGATCGGCCTGACAACCTTTGGCGAGTCAGGCCCAGCCAAAGAACTGGCAGATTATTACGGATTTTCACCGGAAAATATTTCCACTGTTATTCGCAATGGTTTAAAGTAAAATAGAGAAAAGTTGTGTTTAAATAAAAGCGAAACTTAAAAACAAAACAGCAACGACCCGGACAAGCCCCAAGAGGATTTTCAGACACTTATGTGGCTGAAAATGCTCTTAGAGCAGGGGGCTTGGTAGGGGAGTTGCGGAACTTGAAGAAGGATAAGAAAATGGGAAAAGTTAGTGTAGCCGTCATTGGGGCGGGCGGAAAGATGGGAACACGTACAAGCAGAAATCTTGCAAAACATACCGATCAGTATGATCTGATGCTGGTGGAGAATGCACCAAAAGGAATTGAGAGCATCCATGAGCGCGGGCTGGAAGTGACACCCGTGGAAGAGGCATTGCAAAGAGCACAGGTTGTGATCTTTGCAGTCCCCGATACATTGATTAAAAAATTGTCAGCCATCTATGTACCAATGCTTCGTCCAGGAACCGGATTCTTGATCCTGGACCCGGCAGCAGCCGTAGCCAAAGAGTTAAGCCTGAGAGATGACTGTACGTTTGGGGTAGCCCATCCTTGCCATCCATCATATTTTTTGGATCAGGATACCAAAGAGGCACGTATGGACCGTTTTGGCGGAGACGGCGGCAAACAGGATATCGTGATGAGCAAGATCAACGGATCAGATGAGGTATTTGCGCTGATGCAGGAGACGGCGAGAGTGATGTATGCCGCAGAGCATGCTTATGTGATGACCTCTGAGCAGATCGCATTTTTAGAGCCGACGTTAGTGGAGCTGTTGGGAGCTACTTGCCTGTATGCTATGGCAGAGACGGTAGAAGAGGCAGAGAGAAGAGGGATCAACAGGGATGCAGCAGTCTCGTTTTTGACGGGACATATCTACAACCTGACTGCGAATTTCTTAGGCTATATTCCCGGCAGACCTCCAGTATCCGATGCCTGCAAAGTGGCGATCGGCTTAGGAAATCGCCTGGTACTTCGGGAGGACTGGAAGAAGATCTGGGATGATGAGGTATTAGACCGTGTGATTGCCACGATGCTGCATCCGGAGGAGCCTAAGATCTAAAAGGTTGGATTGTTAGCCGATTGGCTTTCAAAATAATATTTTTAAGAAAGGGAGAAAACTATGAAACAACGATTACTTGCATTGCTGCTCGCAGCTACTATGGTACTTAGTATGTCTGCATGCGGGTCAAACGACACAGGAAGCAATGACGCACAGGAAACAGGAGCGTCCGCAGCGGAGACTGAGACTGAGGCAGAGACACAGCCGGAGGCAGAGCCTGAGACAGATGCAGCAGAACCGGCAGCAGACACAGCCGCAGCAGGAGAGTCTGCAGAGGGACTGTCCAAGGGTGATTATGTGATTGGCTTATCCAATTCTTTCTATGGCAATACCTGGAGAAAACAGATGGTAGAGTCTTTCACGGAAGCAGCTGAGAACGCAAAGAGCGAAGGCTATATCAAAGATTATGAGATCCAGAATGGAGATAATACGGTCAATACGCAGATCGCGCAGATCAACTCCTTTATCTTAGGCGGTGTGGATGCAATTTGTATGTTGGCAGCATCTCCGACTGCTCTGAACGACGTGATCAAACAGGCGATGGATCAGGGCATTGTCATCGTGGCATTTGACTCCATTATCGACTTAGAAGGCGCTTACACGATGGATTATGACTGGGTCAGCATGGGTGAGAAAAAGACCGAATATGTGATGGATAAGATCGGCGGTGCCGGCAATGTGATTATCGTACGCGGACCATCCGGAGCAGCTCCTGATGAGGGAATCTACAAAGGCATCACCAATATCCTGAATCAGTATCCTGATGTGAAGATCGCAGCAGAGGTGCTTGGAGAAGCAGATGCGACTGTAACCCAGGAAGGTATCTTAAATATTATCTCCTCACTTCCGGAGATCGATGCCGTGATCACTCACTGCGGCGCTGACTCCATGGGAGTAGTCAATGCATTTGAATCCATGGGCAAAGAAGTGCCATTGACGATCGGCGACAATACTGCTGAATTTATCACCTGGTGGTCTGCAAAGGCAGCAGACGGCTATGAGACCTTATCTGTGAACTCCACACCATCCTGCGGCGCAGGTGCTCTGTGGGTAGCAGTTGCCATCTTAAACGGCGTAGAGGTTCCACAGAATATGTATCTGCCGTTTATCTATATCAACCAGGAAGAGGTCGGCGATTACAGCGATCTGGAAGCAGGAATGATTGCAAGTCCGTACATGAGCTATGACTATGTGGTGGAAAACATTCTGACACAGTAAAAATAACATAGAGAATATGAAAAATGGCCGCTGCTCCTGTCATATGAAGCGGCGGCCTTGTCTATGACAATAGGTTTGCTGGCGAAGCCTGTAAATCTATTGTTAGTGACAATAGAATCTAAGATTGAGGTGGAGCTATTGAGTAGAACAGAAGAGGTAGCAGGAAAGCAGACTTCACAGACTCCTTTGATTCAGGCAGAACATATCCGGAAAGTATATTTTCCAACGATTGCAGTGAATGATATCAGTATATCCATCCACAAAGGAGATATCTTAGCACTGGTAGGAGCCAATGGAGCGGGGAAGAGTACTTTGACCAAGGCGCTCTCAGGAGTCATTAACTGCGATGAGGGGGAGCTGTTTTTTGATGGAGATCCAGTAGACTTGTCCGCATACAGTCCGGCAGTTGCCAGAAAGCTGGGGATCCGTGTGGTACATCAGGAATTGTCTCTGTGTAAAAATCTGACCGTATATGAAAACTTCTACGTAGAACAGTCCCAGAGCATAAAAGGGGGGATTGGCTGGCGGAAAAAGGCGCAGCAGATGGCAAGGGAAGCGCTGGATACGGTCTTTCCGGGAAATACCATTGATGTGACATCTGGACTGGATCAATTGAGTATCGCACAGCAGCAGATGGTAGAGATCGCTCGTGCGACCAGTGATAATAATAGGAAACTGATGATTCTGGATGAGCCGACTTCTTCGCTTCCAGCAGAGCAGACTATACAGCTACAGGATTATTTGATGAAGACGAGTAAGGAGGGGATGACATACATCTATATCTCGCACCGTCTCAATGAGATTATGACCATTGCCAATCAGGTGTATATCATGCAAAATGGTTGTGAGAAGTGGAAAGGCCATATCTCAGAGACAAACGAAGAGCATATGGTGAAGCTCATGGGAGAAGGGATTGGCTCTGGAGACGAGATGACAGAACTACAGGAATTTGAAGCTCCGCCAGTCAACAGTGAAGTGCGTGTGGTCTGTAATGGCTATACCACCAAAAAACTAAAAAATGTGGCATTTGAGGCATATGGAGGCCAGATTCTGGGACTGACAGGCTTAGAGGGCAATGGACAGCTGGATCTTTTACAGGATATCTTCCAAAAGGCCAGGAAGAAAGTTGTTGGGATGCAGGTACACGGAGCAGTGGCTTATGTGGCAGGCGACCGTAAAAAAGAAGGGATCTTTCCGCTGTGGTCGATTGAAGACAATCAGGTTATCACCAAAGCAGCCAAAAGTGGTCTGTTAAAATATCTGAGCAAAGAATGGCTGGAAAATTCGGTGGATTATTGGTATGATAGACTTCATATTAAGAGTGATGGAAAAGATGCACTGATCACCAGCCTCTCTGGAGGCAATCAGCAGAAGGTACTGATCGCTCGTGCCCTGGTGGCCAATGCAGATATTATATTGCTGGATGACCCGACCCGCGGCGTGGACCAGCCGACCAAAAATGCATTGTATGAACTGTTCCGGGAGGCAGCTACAGAAGGAAAACTGATCATCTGGAGGACTTCTGATGATGCAGAACTGGAGTTTTGTACCAATCTGCTGGTGTTAAATGACGGAAAAGTGGTGGGAAATTTCGAGGGCGGCAAGGTAGACCATGAGAAGATCATGAGTCTGGCTTTTGAAAACCTTGAGACGAAGGCAGAAAAAGAGGAAGAACGAAAGAAATTGCGTGCGCCTCTATTTACATTTGCACTGGTTGCGATGGTGGTGATCTATGGGATCTGTGCGATTCGTTCCCCGCTTTTGTTAAGTGTGTATGGCGTGCAGCTTATGGTGACTGGTTTTGCAGCACTGATGCTCTGTGCGTTGTCACAAACGTTTATTATCGGTCTAAGCCATGTAGACCTAGGTGTTGGCAATTACTGCGGCCTGATCAATGTGTTGTGCTGTACGATTCTCTTTGAAAATCCGCCTGTAGGATTTTTAGTGATGGCACTTGCCCTTCTTATGTATCCTCTGATGGGATATGTGATCCACAAGAGAAATGTTCCGGCAATTATCGTGACGCTTGGCGCTTCGTTTGTATGGAGCGGCATCTCTTTATCCTTACAGTCCATGCCTGGCGGAACTTGTCCGGAATGGATGCGGAGGATCTTCTATACCAACACTCCGTTTTTAAATACCCTTTGTTATTGTCTGGTGATCTTACTGATAGCGGCGATCTTGGTCTACCGCAGCCGTTATGGGACGGTACTTAGAGGATTTGGCAACAATGAAAATGCCATGATTAATTCTGGATGGTCTCGTGCAAAAGCCTATATGTCTATCTATCTGCTGGCGGGTATTTTTGCGATGCTGGCAGGTATCTGCACTTCTTCCATCAATAATGCATCCGATGGTTCTGCGTCGAGTACCTATACGATGCTCTCCGTGGCATCAGTGATCATTGGAGGCGGTTATTTCTCAGGAGGTGTGGTGACTCATTTTGGAGCCGTTTGCGGAGCGGTCAGTCTGACGATGATCAGTGTATTGCTGGGATTATTAAAAGTCAGCACAGATTATACAGCTTCCATTCAGGGACTGGTTCTGATCTTGATTCTGTCGCTGCGGCTTATAAAGGGAAGGGGGAAAGAGGCATGAATAATCCAAAAGTAAGATCATTTATCGGACGCAATGGAAGCTGGCTGTTTGCCGGGGCAGGGTGTCTGGTACTGTGGGTCCTGATGGGCCTGTTTGGCAATGGTATCAGCCTGCGTTCCTTGATTGACAATGCTTATACTGCTTCCTTTTTGGCGATTGCCGGTCTGGCTCAGATGTTAGTGGTTACTACCGGGCGTGGAGCGATTGATCTGTCCATACCGGGCATGATTACGCTGGGAGCCTATACATGTATGGGACTTTGCAACGGTTCCAATGCCATGATTCTGCCAGCGCTTTTGGTGGTGGTGTTAGAGGGAATCGTGGTTGGCTGTCTCAACAGCTCCATGGTGATCTATCTGAAGATTCCGGCGATCATTGCGACCATGGCTATGAACTACATGATTGTCACAGCGACAATGCTGATTGACCATAACTTTAATGTATTTACCATCCCTTCTGCACTGAAAGGGGTGGCGACCTATCGGGTGGCCGGGATTCCTGTGATTCTGGTGCTGGTGATTCTGTTAGCGGTGCTGGTGCATTTTTTACTGTCGTCCACGGCTTATGGCAAGAGTCTCTTGTCCATGGGACAGAATCAGGAAGCAGCAAGGCTCGCGGGTGTACCCATTGTGAAGACAGAGATGGTGACGTATATTGCCGCCTCTGTCCTGTCAGGCATCGCAGGCGCTCTGATCTCGGCCCGTGTCACAGGCGCTTATCTGGGTATGGGAGACAACTATCAGATGGAGAGCATTGCATGTATCGTCGTTGGAGGTACATTGATGTCCGGCGGACGTGCCAACACCACAGGTACGCTGGTGGGGTCTTTATTCTTATATCTGATTATTTCGTGTATGCAGCTGATGGGTGCCAACGCAGGTATTCAGAGCGTGGTAAAAGGTGCTTTGATCATCATTGTGCTCTTAATTGGCGCATCAGAGAATACGAAAAAACGAGAGAACAAATACAAAAAGACGACAGCATAAAGCTGAAAGGGGGATATAAAATTGATTATTGATGCCCATGTACATCTAGGAGAAGATGTGGTATTTGACGAAGTCAATACGGAAGAAGAACTGATCAAATATTATGAGCGATTTGAGATTGACGGAGGAATCATCCAGCCTTTTATTCCTCGTCCCTATCTCAAAGATCATGAGGTCATTCATGACCGCATCGCAGCATTTTGTAAAAAAATGTGGCCGAAGAAGAAATTTTTTGGAATGGCGTCCATCAATCCACATTTTTATCCGGAAGATTATCATAAGGAGGCTGTGCGCTGCATCAAAGAGCTGGGATTTGTGGCGATCAAGATCACGCCGATTGCACACGCGTGTCATCCGTCCTCGAAAGATGCTTATTATGTCTATGAAGTGTGCAGGGAGCTTCAGGTGCCGCTGATGATTCACACAGGCAATGGGATTCCTTTTGCAGATCCCGCGAGTGTCTATCAGGGGGCCAAAGATCATCCGGATGTGCCGGTGATCCTGGCACATGCCGGTTCGGAGTCTTTTCATCAGCAGGCAAGGATCCTGGCAAAGAGTCTGGACAATGTGTTTTTAGAGCCTAGCTGGTGCGGAACTAATGCCGTCAAACATATGATCGAGCAGGTGGGATGTGACAAGATCATGTTCTCGTCCGACAATTTTGACCAGATCCCGGTGGAACTGGCGAAATACAGGCAGATCATCAAAAATGAGGATGATCTGGAAAAAGTGATGTGGAAAAATGCCGCGAGGATTTTCAAGTTAAATCTGTAAGTATACAAGTGCACAGTTATGTGCACCAGAACAGGGTTGCCGCAAAAGAGTTGTATGCGGCAGCCTTGTTCTGCCTTGTAATTAGGTCTGAGACAGTGGGAGGAGAGTAACGATGGAAAAGAAGTTGGCAGAGAAAAGAAAGAGGCAGAATCAGCAGATGGTCGTTTTAAGCATCCTAGTGGCAGTCGGGGTGCTGGGGATGATTCTGTGGAGTATTATATCCCGCCTGGGGTTTTTAAATGATGGGAGAAAGGCGTTTCAGGTAGGAGAAGAGACGTATACGGTCGCAGAGGTGGAGTATTATTATGATACGGCTTATCGCGCTCTGCTGGAGAGTATGCAGGGGTATGGGCAGTTATTGGGACTAGATACCACGAAAGATCTGGCAGAGCAGGAGTGTCCGCTGACGGATGTGGAGATGAGTTGGAGAGATTATTTAGTATTGCAGGCAAAAGAGAGGCTTGCAGAGATCTCGGCTGTCTGTCAGGAGGCTGTGGCACAGGGATATCAGGCGGATGATGCGGTGCTTATGCAGGTGGAGCAGGGAGTGGAGTATCATAGGGCAGATAGCGGGATTAAAGAGGAGGAACTTCGCAGGCTTCTGACACAGGAAATGATAGCACAGGCGTATGAGGCGGACTGGGCAGCGGGATGTAGTTTTGATGAGGAAGAACTGTATGCGCATTATCAGGAGCATCTGTATGAGTACAGTACGTACTCTTATCTGTATGCGTATGTAGGGCAGCAGCATGAGGCAGCGGATGTGATCTTGGAGACTGAGGGGGAAGAGGAGTTTCGGAGAGTGTCGAAAGAAGTGCTGGGTGTGGACTGTTATGAGATTATGGATGTATCGGGGGCTGACCTGGGGGATCGGACGACGGAGGATTTGGTCTGGATTGCAGATGAGAGCAGGAAAAAGGGGGATACATATCTGGGGAAGAGCGGGGAGGAGTGGTATGTGCTTTGTTATCTGGGGAAGGATGATCAGGGGTTTGCAGAGGAGGATGGAGATGGGCATTGGAGGGGTGTTGCGATGGCGGGGATGAAGGAGGAGAGGGTGCAGAAGTGGAAGGAAGAGCTGATGGGGAGGTATGGACAGAGGGAGTATAGGGGGATAGAGATGGTGGGGAGGTGAGAGGCGAGGGGGGAGCGCTATCGCCGGGGGAGCTGCCGCAAAACGGGACTCCCTGTATCGACAAATGTCTGCATAGAGTGTATCGGACAGTCGGCAAAGTTTGTATGTCTCAGTCGTACACATAAACGTGTTCGCCTGATCCACACAAACTTTGCCGACTGTCCGCTCCAATCTACACAGCACTATTTGTGCGATACAGGAAGCCCCGTTTTGCGGCAGCTTTTGTATGCGGGGGGTTTTGAGGTGGCACTTCCTGTTATTTGATGTATGTGGGGGGGGGTGGTATTTTCTGATTATTAGATATTTAGATTTTATTATGTAGTTTTTGGGTGAACACTTGACAAAATTTGAAAAAATGTTATACTTAGGTTACAAATGGAATTTGAAATTACATTTGTCACAGGAGGGGCGGATGGAGAGAAATTTGCATGTGAAGATTGCGTATTGGTATTATACGTTGGGGATGACGCAGGATGAGATTGCGAAGAGGTTGTCTTTTACGAGGCAGAGGGTGAATCAGATGATTCATGCGCTGCCGGATATGGGGATTGTCTCGGTGAATATTCATGGATATGAGAGGGATCATATTGAGCTGGAGAGCCGGATGGAGGAGCGGTTTGGCTTGAAGGAGGCGTTGGTGGCGACGGATTATGGGGAGAGGGAGACGGCGGTCTATAAGGTGGCTAATGTGGCTGCGCAGTATCTGGATGAGACGCTTCAGCAGGGGGATGTGATTGGGGTCTCTTGGGGGAAGACGTTGGCGGAAGTGGTGAAGCAGATGAGTTTTCGGCGCAGGAATGAGTGCCGGGTGGTACAGCTTATGGGGGTGCAGAACGAGGGGAAGATGGTGGAGAAGGCGGATGAGATTGCCAGAGAGCTGGCAAATAAGTTAGATTGTCCTAGCTATATGTTTTATGCACCGGTGGTTGTGGAGTATGCGAAGACGAAGGAGTGGCTGCTTCGGGAGCGGTGTACGCGGTCTTCTTATGAGATGATGAAACAGTGTAATGTGGCAGTGTTAGGCGTGGGGGAATTGACGGAGTCTTCTACGATGTGCACGAGGAATTATATTACAAAAGAGGATATTCAGGTGCTGAGGGAACAGGGGTTTGTGGGGGATATTGCGATGAATCCGGTCAGGAGGGACGGGAGTTATGAGGATTGTCCTTTGACGGAGCGGCTGTTGACTTCTGATATGGAGTGTCTGAAGAGGATTGATAATACTGTGGTTGTGGCGACGGGGGAGGAAAAGGCAGAAGCGATTCGTGCCGTGCTCTTTACGGGGTGCGTGGATACGCTGATTATAGATGAAACAACAGCGAGAAAAGTGATGGAGGATCAATAAGAAGGGGGTAAGCATGAGGTATATTCTTGGGATTGATGTGGGTACTAGCAATGTAAAAGCGGTCTTATTTGACGAAGCGGGCCAGGAGATCTATGTGGCCAGCCGTGAGAGTGAGATGTTGAATGTTGGAGGCAACCATGCGGAACAGGATATGAATGTAGTCTGGGAAAATGTGAAGGCATGCGTAAAAGAAGTGGCGGATGCCAGGGCTGCAGATTCAGAGAAGCTGGTCGGGGTTGGTATCGCCGGACAAGGGGAAGGCTGCTGGCTCGTGGATCAAAATGGAAATCCGGTTCAGAATGCGATCTTATGGTGTGATGGCCGGGCAGTGGCAGAAGTGGGGGCAGTGACGAAGGAACATCCGGAGATTGGAAAACTGTATCACAGGACGACCGGGACGCCGCCGCTTTTGGGCAATCAGATGATTCTGCTGAAATGGATGAAGGAGAATCGGAAAGAAGTATTGGATCGGGCGAGCAAACTGGTGTTCTGCAAGGACTGGATCCGTTATAAGATGACGGGGAAGATCCAGACGGAGATCACGGACAGTCTGACTTCACTGATCGATGTGCAGAGCGGGAAGATCGCAAAAGAGCTGATGAAGGAGTTAGGGGTGTACGAGTATCGGGATTATCTGCCGGACCCTGTCCGTTCAGATGAGATCGTCGGGACGCTTTTGGATTCTTTTGCAGATGAGGTAGGACTTCCGAGAGGACTTCCTATGATCGCCGGCGCACTGGATACTTCTGCGACTGCCATAGGTCTTGGGGCCATTCATGAAAAAGAGGTCTGCGTGATCTTAGGGACGACTTGTGCCAATGAAATTGTATTGAAAAAAGAGGACTGCGAGTTTGGCGCAGAGAACAGTCGGTATGAGAAGCATCCGCTGGGAGATCTGTATGTGGAGCTGCAGCCGACTTTGAATGGAACACCCAATATTGACTGGATGCTGGAGCATATTGCATTGACGAAAGATTTTAAAGAGATTGACAAGCTTGTGGACAGTACGCCTGTGGGGTGTGGCGGTGTTGTATATCACCCCTATATCAGCGTGGCAGGCGAGCGTGCACCTTTTTATCATCCTTATGCGCGTGCCAGTTTTTTCGGTATCAGTCAGGTGACTGCGAGAGGTGATCTGGTGCGTGCAGTATACGAAGGCATCAGCATGTCCATCCGGGACTGCCTGCAGAACGTGGACCAAGACGCGACGATATTTTTAGCAGGAGGCGGCGCCAAGAGTCCCGTATGGGCGCAGATGATCGCGGATGTGATGGGCCTAAAAGTCATGATTCCCGCAGGAAGAGAGTTAGGTGCCAAAGGTGCGGCTCTGATGGTTGGCGTAAGGCAGGGACTCTATCGGGATTATGACGAGGCAGTAAAAAAAGCCTGTACTTTTAGACAAGTCTACCACCCCGATCTCACCAACAAAAGAAAATATGATCTGATCTATGAACTATACAAAAAAGTCAGAATACATAACCAGGAGATCTGGGACTACAGACATCAGATGAATAAAAAAATCAAGGCGATTAGCCAGGAGGGGTAAATCAGCGGAAGCCGTATCAACACCTGGAAGGATTTTATGACGCGAAGCGGCAGAAAATCCTTCCAGATCCAGGGTGTTGAGGAGGCTGAAGCGGAACTTAAATAGGAGGTATTTTATGAAAATATTTTTTACGGCGGAGTATGATGAGGCGGAGTTAAAGCCTTTGTATGAGATGGGCGAGGTGGTGAAGGACGGCTGGGCGCTTGGACTTCCCAAGATGTCGGAAGAGGAGCTTATCGAGAAGACCAAAGATGTGGATATGATTATCACGAGTTATGACGACATTACCAGAAAAGTCATCGAGAGCGCTCCCAATCTCAAGTTGATTGCATGCACCAGAGCGACACCAGTGAATGTGGATATGGCAGCGGCAAAAGAGCGCGGGATTCCGGTTCTGTATACTCCAGGCAGAAATTCAGATTCTACAGCAGAGATGACGATTGGCCTGATGCTGTCCATCGCCAGAAAGATCCCCATGGCCTACAGTGCTTTAAAAGCAGGCAAATTCACGGGCAATCCAGATGCCAAAAAAGTGACCAAAGATGGCCTAAAAGTGGATATGATCTGGGATATGAATATGGACTCCCCTTATATGATCTTCAAAGGAACACAATTACACGGGAAGACACTGGGGATTGTTGGCTATGGAAGCATCGGACGCAGAGTGGGCAAGATCGCGCGGGCGATTGGGATGGAGCTTTTGATCTATGATCCTTTTGTGGGAGAGATTGATGTGGAAGAGTTTGGCGTCAGAAAGGCGCTGACATTAAAGCAGCTAATGCAGGAGTCTGATTTTGTGACCTGTCATATGAAGATCACAGAGGAGACCAAAGGATGTATCAGCCGCGAGATGATTGCCTGCATGAAACCTACCGCCTACTTTATTAATGCATCCAGAGGAGCGATCTTGGATGAAGAGGCTCTTATCGATGCGCTTAGAGAACATAAGATTGCAGGAGCAGCATTTGACGTATATGCAAGCGAGCCGCTTGCGAGCAATCATCCTTATGTGACAGAACTGGACAATGTGGTGATCACACCACATATTGCAGGGGCAACCGAAGATGTACTGGTCAATCATACACGGCAGATCGTAGCAGATGTACGGCGGTTTTTACATGGGGAGCATTTGCTGTATCAATATTAAAAAACAGCGGAACATTCAAACAGCGGAAGCTTATCCAGTACCCGGAAGTATTTCTGGATGGGAAACAGCCAGAAATATTTCCAGATCCAGGGTACTGGAGAAGCTGTAGCGGAACATTCAAACAGCGGAAGCTTATCCAGTACCCGGAAGTATTTCTGGATGGGAAACAGCCAGAAATATTTCCAGGTCCAGGGTACTGGAG
>CAJUGG010000030.1 GCA_910585995.1 uncultured Lachnospiraceae bacterium | reverse complement strand
GGGGAAAAACCACGGTGTCACGTCTTGCGGCACGGTTTTGGGATATAAGCAAAGGCAGGATCACAGTCGGCGGCATGGATATATCGAAGATAGAGCCGGAAACATTATTGTCGCTGTATTCTATCGTGTTTCAGGATGTGACGCTGTTTAACAATACGATCATGGAGAATATCAGGATAGGCAGGAAGGATGCGACGGATGAAGAAGTAATTGCGGCGGCAAGGCTGGCAAATTGTGAGGAATTTGCGGCAAAGCTCCCGGACGGTTATCACAGTATGATTGGGGAAAACGGCTGTGAACTATCTGGCGGTGAACGGCAGCGCATTTCAATCGCCCGTGCTTTTCTCAAAAACGCCCCTATCATTTTACTCGATGAAGCAACAGCAAGCCTTGATGTGGAGAATGAGACACTGATGCAGGCTGCGCTATCAAGACTGATAAAGGATAAGACTGTACTTGTTATCGCTCATCGTATGCGTACTGTAAGCGGTGCGGATAAGGTGGTGGTACTTTCCGATGGTACGGTTGTCGAACAGGGAACGCCAGGAGAACTGATGAACACAGGTAGGATTTATCCTCATATGGTAAAACTGCAGATGATCAGTCAGAATTGGGGGATTTAGTTTGGATGTCATAGGGGATAAGAAAATACTTTGTGGCAGAGAGGTGATAATAGTGGATGAGGCAGATAAAAAGTCCTTTCTCCCTTTGTGGGTGACGCGGTTTAAAAAGCGCTCTTCCAGCCATTCCCGCGAACGTGGGAGCCTCACGTGATCCCTTGTGGCCTGGCAGCTTCCGCAGATTTCAGAGAAAATTTATGGCAATATGTATACTTTAGTAAAATAGTAATAATTTTGAAAAAATTGCGTTATGTTGTAACAAACACCGTTATTATGTGATATAAGAGATAAGTTATAGCAAATATCCTGTATAACTTAAAAATTTACTTACGAGGAGGTGAAAAAGTGCAGAATTCTTGTAAAAATATAGACATGGATTCGGTTTATCAAGAGTATGCGAGTTTAGTTTACCGTTTTTTATATTCCTATACGCAGGATGCAGAATGGTCTCAAGAACTAATGCAGGAAACATTTTTACGGGCGGTA
This sequence comes from uncultured Lachnospiraceae bacterium, assembly GCA_910585995.1. Classification (GTDB taxonomy): domain Bacteria; phylum Bacillota; class Clostridia; order Lachnospirales; family Lachnospiraceae; genus Hominiventricola. The sequence goes on along the minus strand of CAJUGG010000030.1, from coordinate 9,757 downwards.
GGCTCCATTTCACGTTATAACGGCTCTTGTAAATTATCTGTATGGCTTTGCCAGATAGCGAAACATGTTTTATACCAGGAGCTTCGAAAAAAGAAGCGTGCGGAAATGGTAGAATTGGCAGATTATTTACCGGATGATTCTTCACCGGACGGAGAGACCAGCATACTGAATCAGGAAAATAAAATAGAGCTTTATCAGGCAATCCATCATTTGCCAGAGTTGGAACGGGAAGTTATTTTATATCGAATTACGGGCGAACTTTCTTTTCGTGAAATAGGAGCAATTTTAGGAAAGAGTGAAAATTGGAGCAGAACGGTTTTTTATCGAGCAAAACAAAAAATCAAAAAGGAGTTGAAGGCACATGAATAAAAATTATTCCTGCGATATCATCAAGGATCTGCTTCCAGGATATATTGACGGAGTTTTAAGCGAAGCAAGTGAAAATGTAGTAAAAGGGCATTTAGAGGAATGTGAAAAATGTAATAGAGGCTATCTGGAAATGAAAGAAGAATTGAATACTGGAATGGAAGCAAAAGAACAAATTGCACTTGACGGATTTAAAAAATTGCGGCAACATACCAGAAAGTTGAAAATTGCCGTTGGAATCACTACAGGGTTGTTGGTATTTCTTTTACTATCCGCTTTTGTAAGAGTCTTTGTAATCGGCGTTCCTGTATCTACTCACGCAATGAGTGTAGATGATCTTTCATACAATGAAGAAACAAATTGTCTTGAAATAAGTGGTACAGTCAATTTTGCTTCCTGCCGGGTTAGCCGCGTGGTTTGGCAACAGAGTGAAGAAAACAGCAACGCTGTAAATGTGTTTGTATATGGAGCCGAAACATTGCCTTTTCAATCGGAGAAAAGAGAGTTTAACATATCAGTTCCCAATATGAAAGGTAAAACAGCATATCTTGCCTGTCCGGATTTTGACCAGCGAGAGGTATATAATTGGAAGCATTACCACAACGAAAAACTGATAGAATTGGAGAATGAAATATATGATCATCTTACAGAACTGGACAGAACCAAGGACGCATTAAGTTATAACGGTGGGATTGAAACCGTAAATGGGGTAGAGGGGATCTGTTATTCTGTTCAATCCGTAATTGGTAAAAATACAACATTTTGGACATTTAATGACCAATTGATTACCGACGGCGACTTTGAAAGCAGAAATTTTGAAATCTGGATTTCTTTAAACAAGCCATATCAGATTTTAATTAATGATTATCGGACAGAGGAATATACAGATGACTATTCCATTATCAGCAGGCACTAGAACAAGAGATTAGGAAAATATACGGACACTGCCTGAGTACGACCGGGTATCAAATCCGTAGGACTTTACAGCTTTTGCACAAAAAAATGGAGATACTTTCGCATGGGAAATCCGAATCTTTTGCCCTATGAAACGATTGCCCGGGCGACCAGCGGAGAGCCGGAAGCCGTGGATGAGGTTTTACGGCATTACAGCAAGCGTATCCGAATCGCTGCTATTGAAAACGGGCATATTGACAGAGATACTGAGGACAACATAAAACAGCGGCTTGTCGCTGCCCTATTCAAGTTCCGCTTTGATGAACAGCCCTATCGAAAAACTGAATAACCGCCGCTACATAAAACGGCACACCCAGACAGGAAATCAAGAAAAGGTTTCCTGTTTTTTTGCGCCCATTGACGGATAAACAGAAACAGGACTGCTACATATGCGGCAGCTACAAAAAGCGCACGGCAGACTATACGGCGCATTTTATCCGCACCGACCTCTTGACCGCCGGAATGACCGAGCATTTACGGAAAGTCACCAGCTATGCCGCCAAGCATGAAGCCCAGTTTATGAAGCTGTTGACCAAGCAGACCGAGGACGGGAGCAAACGCCGGAACGCCGCAAGGGGGCGAAGGTCTCATTGGGCTTCTGGTTTCGCACAAATAGTGCTGTGTAGATTGGAGCGGACAGTCTGTGAAGTTTGTATGAGCCAGGCGAACACGTATTACGTGTACGACTGGAACATACAAACTTTGCAGACTGTCCGATACACTCTATGCAGACATTTGTCGAAACCAGAAGCCCGATGAGGCCTTCGCCCCCTTGTGGCGCTCCCGTCGCCTTATACTATTCTGTCACCAACTCCACCTCAACCGGAATCTCTTTATCCACTGTCTCTCCAGCGATCAGCTTCACAGCCGTCTCCACCGCCGTAGCTCCCATCAGATCCGGTTTCTGTGCCACTGTAGCAGCCATTTTTCCATCCGCTACCGCTGCCACCGCGTCATCTGTCGCGTCAAATCCCACAACCTTGATATCTTTTCCACCGATCGCCTCAACCGCGCCTAAAGCCATCTCATCGTTGTGTGCAAACACGCCCTGGATATCTGCATTCGCCTGCAGCATATTCTCCATAACAGTCATACCCTCTGAACGGTTAAAGTTCGCCGTCTGACTAGCTACCACATCCAGATTCTCATCTGCTGCCTGATGGAAGCCCTCACCTCTGTCAATCGTTGCGCTCGCACCAGACACTCCCTGAAGCTCTGCCACTTTCGCACCCTCACCAACTAAGCTGATCAGATACTCCGTTGCTGCCTTTGCACCTGCCACATTGTCAGAAGCGATCGCACAATCCACATCCACGCCATTGACCACACGGTCTACCGATACCACTTTAATCCCTTTTGCCACAGCGTCTTTTACCGCCGGAGCCACTGCATCCGAATCCACCGGGTTGACAATCAGCACGCTGATATTTCTGGAGATCAAATCCTCAATATCGTTGGTCTGTTTTGCCGCATCATCACCTGCATCCACTACGATCAGTTCCACATCCTGCTCCTCGGCTGCTGCCTGTGCGCCCTCACTCAATGTGACAAAGAACGGATTGTTCAAAGTTGAGATCGCAAGACCAACAGCCCCGCTGCCCTCATAGCTTCCAGAAGCCTCCTCTGAACTGTTACCCGCATTGCTGCTTGTCTCTCCATCCACAGACACTGCACCGCATCCTGCCATAGAAAACGTAAGTACTGCTGCCAACAAAATTCCTGTTACTTTTTTGATCCTCATAATTTAATCCTCCATAAAAGTTCCGCAACTCCCCTCCCAAGCCCCCTGCTCTAAGAGCATTTTCCGCCACTTAAGTGTCTGAAAATCCTCTTGGGGATTGTCCGGTCCGTTGCTGTTTTTCTTATCTATTTTTAAGTGGCTGCAACTTACAGTCACCTTGTGTTACCTTTTTTTATCTCTTCTGGTCAGACATCACCGCAATCAAAATGACAAATCCCTTGACCACATCCTGATAGTAAGATGAGACGCCTAAAATATTTAGTCCATTGTTCAACACAGCAATAATCAGAACACCCACAAATGTCTTCCAGATACGACCGCGTCCGCCGTTCATACTCGTGCCGCCAAGTGCTACTGCTGCGATCGCATCCAGCTCGTAGCCATCTCCCAAAGTAGGCTGTGCAGAACCAAGACGGGATAACAAGATCAACCCGGATACCGCTGCCATACAGCCAGAGATTGCATAAGCTGCCATCTTTGTCACATCAATATTGACACCTGCCAGTTTAGCAGATTTCCAGTTACTTCCAGTTGCATAGATTCTGCGGCCAAATGTAGTCTTCTCCAACACAAAGATAAAGATTGCAAAGACCACCAGGAATAAGATGACCGGAATCGGAATCCCAAAAATATTTCCCTTTCCTACCAGTTTCAGCAAAAAGCTGTCTCCCAAATTGGAGATCGGCTTACCATCCATAAAGATCATGGTCAGTCCTCTGTACACGGTCATGGTGATCAGAGTAGCGATAAAGGGCTGAAGACGTCCTTTTGTTACCAAAATACCGCTTAACAGACCAAAAGCCGTTCCAATCAAAAGCGCCAGGATCATCGCCAGTCCCACCGGCATCCCATTGGAAATAAAACTTGCACAAAATGCAGTCGTCAGTGCCAGCACTGATCCAACAGACAAATCAATACCTCCCGTTAAGATCACACAGGTCATACCAAAGGCGATAAATCCATTGATGGAAGACTGCCGAAGCAGGGACAAAAAGTTACTGACCGTTCTGAATTCCGGACTGATCACTCCAATAATCAACACCAGAAGAATCAGTGCAATCAGCGCACCTAAATCCTGTATGTAATTGGCTGTTTTCTTGTTATTCATTTAACTCCCCTCCTGTCGCAAGAATCATAATATTTTCCTGATTTGCCTCTTCTTTATGCAGGACTCCCCGCACGACCCCTTCTCGCACAACCATCACCCGGTCAGACATCCCCAGTACCTCTGGAAGCTCCGAAGATACCATAATAATCGCCACGCCTTTTTCCGCCAGATCATTGATGATGCTGTAGATCTCTTTCTTCGCTCCGATATCCACGCCTCTGGTGGGCTCATCAAGAATCAACACTTTGGGGTCTGTATAGATCCATTTGGCAAATACCACTTTTTGCTGGTTTCCGCCGCTTAGATTATTACATTCATGCTGCGGGCCAAAGCACTTGATATGCAGCTCCTCAATCCCGCGTTTTACCAGTTCATCTTCCGCCACTTTATTCAGGACCCCGCCTTTGGATATCTTACCTAAGTTGGCAACCGAGATATTTTTCATAATGCTCTCTTCCAGCATCAGGCCCTCTACCTTACGGTCTTCTGTGATAAATCCAATGCCATTTTTCATGGCTTCCTGCGGATTTTTGTTCTGGATTCTGCTTCCGTTCAGATAGATCTCTCCGGTTACATTTGGCATATTTCCAAAGATCGCCTGCATAATCTCCGTCCTGCCGGCACCCATCAGACCAGACACTCCTAGCACTTCCCCTACATGTACCTGGAAGGATACATTTTCAAAGACGCCCGGACAGTTCAGCCCTTTTACCTCAAATGCCACCTCTCCAATCTTGGCTTCTCTGGCTGGATAGCGCTCTCCGATCTCACGTCCGATCATCATCTTGACCACATCATTCATATCGGTCTCTTTGATCTTCTTAGTCCCGATATAAGAGCCATCCCGAAGCACCGTAATCTGGTCGCACAGTTCAAAGATCTCCTCCATACGATGAGAGATATAGACAATGGATACTCCTTTTTCCCGCAGGGAATTAACCACCTGGAAAAGCACTGTCGTCTCACTCTGGGTAAGCGCTGCCGTCGGCTCATCCATAATAATCACCTGTGCATCCACCATCAGCGCTTTGGCAATCTCAATCATCTGCTGCTGTCCTACCGACAGCTCATTCATCCTCTGTCCCGGATCAATATCCACTCCCAGCCGGTCTAAGATCTTTTTGACCTCCTGGCGCATAGCTTTCTTGTCGCAGACACCAAAACGTTTCTTAATCTCTTTGCCCAGGAACATATTTTCCTCCACGGTCAGATCAAACAAGACATTTAACTCCTGGTGGATAAACACGATGCCTGCCCGTTCTGCCTCCTGCGGATTTTTATAACATACTTCCTGTCCGTCCACGATCACCGTCCCGGCGTCCCTTGTATAGACTCCTGTCAGAATCTTCATCAGTGTGGATTTTCCCGCGCCGTTTTCTCCCATCAGCGCATGGATCTCACCGTGATCCAGCAAAAATCCTGCACTTTTTAAGACCGCGTTTCCTCCAAAGGATTTATCGATACCGCGCATCTCAATCTGCATATCCCTTTCCCCCTTTCTTAGAAAATACAACCTGACTGTAAGATGATATTGGCATAAGGGATCGTCTCCCCGGTACGTATCACGGCCTTACACTCTTTTGTCATCTTCTTCAGCTCCACATGTGATACATATTCCACTTCTATTTTTTGTTTGAAACCCGTTTCGCAACCGGTTTCAAAAGAAGCCAAAAAACGCTCAATTTCTTTCAAAAGTTCTGCACTGTATTCTTTGATCTCTTCTGCCAGGACGATCTTCTCAATCTTCATATCCTTGCCCACTTCTTCTAACACTTCCATAAAAGTCGGCTGTCCAAACTTCAGCGCCAGATCAATCCGCTCAGTCTCTTCCGGGATGGGAAGGCCACAGTCGCCGATGCAAATGCGGTCTGTATGTCCCAGATAAGAGAGTACCCTGGAGATATCACTGTTCAATATTCCCTGTCTCTTCATATTCTATTACCCTTTCAATGCTCCCTCTACCTCTTTTGCGGTCGGCATACCACTCTGTGCTCCAAATTTCTCTGTGGATAAGCTGGCTGCGGTATTGGCATAGGTCAATGCTCGTTTCAGATCATCTCCTGCAGCTCTGCGCACTGCAAATGCTCCATTTAAGGTATCACCTGCTCCCGTGGTATCGGCTACCTTTGCAGGTCTTGCAGGGACAGTCAGGACTTCACCGGATTTCTCACATACGGAGACACCTCTGGACCCCTGTGTGATAATCAGTTTCTCCGGATATGCCTTTAAGATCTCCTCGGTGCTTTTTCCTTCTCCAAAAATCAGCACTGCCTCATGCTCATTGGGTGTCAGGTAGGTCACTTTTTCAAAGATCTCCATGGGAACCTCTGCTGCCGGAGCCGGATTTAACACCACCTGAATCTTTTTCTCTGCGCAGAACTCCACCACATAGTGTACGGTCTTCAGAGGGATCTCGTGCTGCAGCACGACCATATCATAAGCCTCAAGGTAAGGTTTGATCTCATCTATGTATGTACAATCCACCTCTCCATTGGCCCCTGGCACCACAACGATGGTATTGTCATTTTCTGCTACGGTGATCATGGCAATCCCGGTCGGCACCCCTTTGATGGTCTTGATATGTTCGGTCTTCACGCCAACCTGTCTTAAGTTCTCCATCAGTCTCTGTCCGTTCTCATCATCACCAATGCAGCCGAACATCTCCACTTCTGCCCCAAGCTTTGCCATAGCCACTGCCTGATTGGCTCCTTTTCCCCCTGGGATATAGCTGATACTGTCTCCATGCAGTGTCTCTCCCTTTTGAGGAATCCGTTCAGCGGTAACAGTCATATCCATATTGATACTTCCTACTACTGCAAGTTTCATTATTCTCACTCCTTTCTCTTGGTTGTCTGGCGCTCCACCAAAGAGACATCCAGTATATTTTCTTGTTGAAACGGCAGGCCTCGACCATGATTGATAATGATCTGGACCGCCATAGTTCCCATCTCCTTGATTGGCTGATTAACTGTGGTCAGTTCGGGAGTAAATAACCAACTGAACCGGATATTGTCAAAACCAATCATCTGTATATCTTCTGGTATCTGATATCCTTCTCTGGTAAGGATCTTATAGGCTGCGATTGCAACCATGTCGTTACTGGCGATGACACCATCCACGTGCGGATACCGTTCCACTAACTTCCTGGCTGCCCTGATTCCGTCTTCATAATCATACAGGCAGTCAATACACTGTTCCCGTATCCCATATTTTTGGCATACTTCCTGATATCCCTGATACCTTCTCTGGCCACTGGACAATCCAAGCGGACCTCTTAGAAAGACGATATCTTTGCATCCGCAGTTCAACAGATGCAGGATGGCTAATTTGCCGCCTTTGTAATGGTCAGATTCCACATAGGCGCTCTGACCGCTTCCGGTCAACTGTCTGTCTACCACCACTACAGGAAGCTGACAATCTGCAATCGCCTGCCCGGTCTTATCACTGTAGGTCAAGAGGATGATTCCGTCAGCTTTCATCTGATCCAGCATCTGAATATTCATCAGCTCTTTTTCGGTGTTGTTGTTTGAGTTGCAGAGCAGCATTTTATAACCATTCTTATATGCTTCCTCTTCCACAGCCTTTGCCAGTTCATTAAAAAATGGGTTCTCAATATTTGGGACGATAACTCCAATTATCTTAGAAGACTGTTTAAAGAGTGCTCTTGCCAATTCATTTGGTCTGAAACCCGTTTCTTGAATTGCTGCAAGGACTTTTTGTCTTTTGTCCTCTTCAACGTTCGCTGTACCATTCATAACTCTTGATACCGTGGAAGGGGAAACACCTGCTAATTTTGCCACATCTCGGATGCTTGCCATCTATTGTTTCCTCCGTCTCCTTTTTGAAACGCGTTTCATCACTGGTATTAGTATACCAATTGTCTAATGCTTTGTCAATCATTTTCCGTCAATTCGGCATACTTCATAAATTTTAACAAGGATTTTTAGTAGAAATACACAAAAAACAGCTCTGATCATTCATGCAAACATGATTCTCCCCCTCTAAGGGGAGGGCTAAACGGTCACGAATGAAAGAACTGGATAATCTCACTTGCACTTACTGGTTCCATATGGTTGGCATCCACGCCCACATCGTACCGCAGGACCCCGTTTTTACGCTGTTCCAGATTATAGTCTTTGTGATTGTGCTGGTGCCCATGGAGCATAATCGCGCCTTTTCTGTAACCATTCCATTCCACAAGCGGATAGTGAAACAAGATAAAATGAGTATTCAGATATGTAATTTCCTTATAATCCTGGATCGACACAAACAGTGATGGTTCAAATAATTCACTGTCCACAAACTTGTCATGATTCCCTCTAATCAGATGCTTCTTCCCCTGCAGCGCATACAGACATGCCGCTGCAAGGTCTGCACCTTTCATGGTAACATCCCCCAGAATATATACCTCATCCTCCAGTGAGACTTTACGATTCCACTTTCGTATCAAATCCTGGTTCATCTCTTCTGCACTATGATATGGTCTTTGTGTATGACGGATGATTTTATCATGATAAAAATGTAGATCCGCTGTAAAATAGATCATCTAATATGCTCCTTGATTGGCTTCTTAATATTATTTTATTCATTATAATCCATCTTTTATCCGTATTCAATTCAAAAATACCCTATTTGCCAACACCACCGTCCAGATGTATAATACTAACAGATCACGGGTTTCGCCAGCAAACCTGTTCTCATAAATCAAAAAACGGAGGTATTCCCCATGGAAAAAATTCTTAAGCTTAACAGCAACGACCACATCACTATCCCCCTGTTCACTGGTGAGGCAGAGGTCGAAGTCTTCTCTGCAGGCGACAACTGCTATACAGAAGACGGAGATTATAAAGAAGACGGCTTTGCTCTGAATGAAGCAGAGCTAGAAGTGCTCAACTGGTTTTTGGAGCACATCAACATCAACGATTACAGAAAAGAGATCACCGCTTACTGTAACGAACGATACGATATGATTGGCGAAAAAATGATTACCGAGGAAGATCTTCCAAGCGAAGTGGAAATCTTTGCTATCGCGATCAATGTCACAACCCTTTTCCAGTCCAATGACGGGTTTCTCTATCCTGAAATTTCCTTTTACGGATGGTGCGAGTGTGACCCGGAACATGGAATCTGCATCGGATTTCGCGATAAAAAGTTCTTGGGAATCAACGCACAGGACTGGACGCTTTAATACATGCAGAAAAACCAGAGGCGGGGAACCTCTGGTTTTTCTGTAACAACTTTTTTTATCCTATTTATCGAAGATACTGCGTTTAAAGAATAATCAAAAGGGAGGGTTTATTCATTAAAGGGGGATCAGGGGGTGCAGTACCATCCATAAATATTCAACAAGTGTTCTTCACTTGTTGTAATTATTATACTTCTCTTGCCCTCGCTTGTACATTGACAAAACACATAAATTTTTGACATTTTTCGCCTTTTTATCGAACAAAAAAACCAAAAATCCTGATATCGCCGTATGGCAGTTTAACAATTTAATTCGTTAAGATTCTGACATAAAAAATAAAAAGCACTGATTACCAGTGCTTTTATATGAGACATCGGGGATTCGAACCCCGGACAACTTGATT
>CAJUGG010000029.1 GCA_910585995.1 uncultured Lachnospiraceae bacterium | reverse complement strand
CTTGAGATTGAGGGTAATGTTTATCAGATTTTAGAGTTTCAGCATGTGAAGCCGGGTAAGGGCGCGGCGTTTGTGAGGACGAAGCTTAAGAATATTATTAATGGCGGCGTGGTGGAGAAGACGTTTCGTCCGACAGAGAAGTTTCCGGCGGCTAGGATTGACAGGGTGGATATGCAGTATCTCTATAGTGATGGGGATTTGTTCCACTTTATGAATGTGGAGACTTATGATCAGATTGCTTTGAATAGTGATGATGTGGGAGATGCGCTGAAGTTTGTGAAAGAGAATGAGATGGTGAAGATCTGTTCTCATAATGGGAATGTGTTCGCAGTGGAGGCTCCTTTGTTTGTGGAGCTGGAGATTACGGATACGGAGCCTGGTTTTAAGGGAGATACGGCGACTGGTGCGACGAAGCCGGCAACGGTGGAGACGGGGGCTGTAGTGTATGTGCCATTGTTTGTAGAGACTGGGAATAAGATTAAGATCGATACGAGAAGCGGAGAGTATCTGTCAAGAGTATAACTTTATGCCATGAAGCGGCATGAAGTGATGAGCAAATAGCGAAGTGGATTGCGAATAGAGGTTTTGCCGGGTGGTTGTAGGGTTTTATGGCTGCCTGGCTTTTTTCATGACAATAGAAGACTCGCGAAGCGTGATTCTATTGTTTGTGAGGAAGGTAAGGAGATTGTATGGGCTTTGGAGCATGTTTAAAGGGAGAGGAGTATGGGTTTTTAAGGGAGAATGAGCATCTGGGAAAGCATGTGATCCTTTTGGGGGTGGCGGGGAGTTATGCTTATGGGACGAATAATGAGAACAGTGATCTGGATGTCCGGGGGATTGCTCTGAATCGGAAGTCGGATCTGTTGGGGATGACGGGGTTTGAGCAGTATGTGGATGAGAGAACAGATACGGTAATCTATGCGTTTCGCAAGATTGTCACGCTTTTGTTGTCCTGTAATCCCAATGTGGTGGAGCTTTTGGGACTTCGCAGAGAGCACTATCTGTATCTGCATCCGGTTGGAGAAGCGCTGCTGGAACAGAAAGCGATGTTTTTGTCTAAGAGGGCGATACAGTCCTTTGGGGGATACGCGGATGCGCAGCTTCGCAGGATGCAGAATGCATTGGCCAGAGACCGGTTTCCACAAAGTGAGAAGGAGCAGCATATCTTCCGGTCTGTCAAAAATGCGATGTATGATTTTCACAGAAGATATCGGACATTTGAGGATGGAGGACTGCATCTGTATATCGATCAGGCTGTGAATCCAGAATTGGAGACAGAGATCTTCGTGGATGTGAATCTGAAGCATTATCCGCTTCGGGATTATAAAAATATGTGGAATGAGATGCACAATGTGGTGAAGGAGTATGATAAGATCGGGAAGCGAAACCGGAAAAAGGATGACGATCATCTCAATAAACATGCCATGCATCTGATGCGTCTGTTTATGATGGCGATTGATATCTTAGAGGAGGGGAAGATTGAGACATACCGGGAGGCGGAACATGAGCTGTTGATGGATATTCGGATGGGGAAATATCAAAAGCCGGACGGGATGTATCGGGAAGAGTTTTATGAGATGCTTTCGGAGTATGAGAAGAGACTTCATATAGCAGCAGAGCATACCTCGCTTCCGGAGGAACCAGATCTAAAGAAAGTGCAGGAATTTGTGATGTGGGCGCATGAGAGGGTGATCAAAGATGAATTATAGGGAGCAGATAGAGGAAAAGTTAGACGAGATCGAAGCGAAAGAACAGGTGAAGATCCTGCATGCGGTGGAGTCCGGGAGCCGTTCCTGGGGATTTGCTTCGCCGGACAGTGACTATGATGTGCGCTTTGTCTATATGAGAGATCTGCCATATTATCTGGGGCTTCAGGAAAAGAAGGATTTTATCAACTGGGAGTTAAATGAGACGCTGGATATCAGTGGCTGGGATCTGTCCAGGGTTCTGCAGTATCTGCATAAGTCCAATGCGACGGTATTTGAATGGGCCAATTCTCCGGTCGTCTATCGCTCGACCAAGATGTGGGATGAGGTGAAGGCTTTGATGGGAGAGTATTTTTCCTGTAAATCCTGTATGTATCATTATTATGGGACGGCCCGGAAGAATAACGAAGCGTTTTTACAAGAGGAACAGGTGAAATATAAAAAATATTTTTATGTGCTGCGTCCTCTTATGGCCTGCAAATGGATCGAACAGAAAAAGACGCCTCCGCCGATGCTGTTTTCGGAACTTTTGGATGCGGTATTGGAAGAGGAGTTACAACCGCAGATGCAGAGCTTATTGAAACAGAAGGCCCAGATGATGGAAGCAGAGAAGGGAGCACGATTAGAACCGCTGCATGACTACATTGAACAAAATCTGAAAAGGTATCAAATGTTGGCTTCTCAGCTTGCGGATGACAGGAATCCGGACTGGACCAGGCTCAATCAGTTATTTTATACGCTGATCCGGAAAGAGGGGTAGTGTGTACGTATGAGAAAATGGATTTACCGATTGTGGATGGCAGTTCTTCTGCCATGTATCTTGAATGTGGTACTTTTGTACAGCCAGGTGAAGACGGGAATGGGGGCTGCGTTTTGGGCTGTCTTAGCCGGCAGTGTCCTGGCGCTTTCTCTGATTGAGCCAAAAGAAAAAGTGGCGGTGAGTCTTAGGGTGCGCCTGATGCATAAAGGCGCCCATATGATCTACTGTGGGCTGTATGCTATGGCGGTACAGGTGGTGGTATTTTATCAGTGCTATGTTCGTCAGGTTCTTCCTTATCATGCAGGTCTTTCTGTATGGATCACCAATGGGGTGATTGCCTGTGTGGGCTGCTTTGGCATCCTGGGGGTGGGAGTGCTGTTGATTTTTTTCACTTCCAAGCGTCTGAGCATTGTGCGAAGGCTTGTGATGCTTTTAACGATGTGGATTCCTGTGGTAAATATCGGGGTGCTTTTGTATGCCTGCCGGCTGGTCTATGAAGAATACGATTTTGAACGGGAGAAGACACAGCTAAGGAGACTTCGGGTTGATTCTGACCTGTGTAAGACAAACTATCCGCTGGTGATGGTACATGGCATCGGCTTTCGGGATCTTAGGTACTTTAACTACTGGGGACGGATTCCTAGGGAGCTGAAGCGAAACGGGGCTTTGGTCTACTATGGGAATCAGGAGGCCTTGGGAACGATTGTCTACAATGCAGAAGATATCAAAAAGCGAATCTTTCAGGTACTTGAGGAGACGGGTGCGAAAAAGGTCAATATCATTGCTCATTCCAAGGGTGGGTTAGATTCCAGATATGCGATCTCCAAACTTGGGATGGCTCCTTATGTGGCCTCTCTTACGACCATGAATACTCCGCACAGAGGATGCCGTTTTGTGGATTATGCCTGCCAGTTGCCGGAAGGACTGTATCGTTTGGTTGCTTCTTGTTTTGACCGTACATTTCGAAAATTTGGTGACAAGAATCCGGATTTTTACACGGCTACGCACCAATTTTCCACAAAAGAAAGTGAAAGATTTAACAATCAAGTGCCAGATGACCCAAAAGTCTATTATCAGAGCTATACTTCCAAGATGAAACATCCCTGGAGCCATCTGCTTTTGAGTATTCCTTATTGTATGATTAAGCCTTTGGAGGGGGAAAATGACGGACTGGTGAGTGTGGATTCTGCAAAATGGGGAGAGTTTCAGGGGGTGTTTTCCAACACGCACAGCCGGGGGATCTCTCATGGGGATATTATTGATTTGAAACGCGAAGATTACAAAGGATTTGATCCAGTGGAGACGTACATAAAGATTGTGGCAGAACTGAAAAAGAAAGGGTATTGACTGGCAAAAATATAGTTGTCAAATATCAAAAAAACATGTACAATAGAGAATAGATATAAAACATTCTTGTGCATTTCGCATACGATTCCCTTTGAGATGATAGTTGAGACAGAAAGGAACTACATGACATATGAGGATTTTTTAAATAATTTGGAGAAAAGGTTGCACAAAAAGCTGCATAAGGGAGAACAGATTCGTCCGATTCAGGTGCTGAAAAATAATGGCCTTAAACTGGATGGGTTTTCTTATCGGATACCAGGACACCGGGAGCAGCCCACGGTCTATGTCAATGATTACTATAAGGAAGATATTACTCTGGAAAAAATAGACCAGATTGCGAATCTTGTGCTGCATATTCAGAGGACTTGCAAGTTGTTTTCGGATCAGGAAGTGACGGAGGTGCTGAATTATGAGCAGATGAAGGGCCGGATCTTTTACCGGCTGATCTCCAGAGAGAAAAATGAGACACTTTTAGAACAGGTGCCCTGGCTTCCCTGGCTTGATTTGGCTATCGTCTTTTACCTTCGGATTCCAGAATATATGATTAACAATGCGACTGCTTTGATTCGTATGGAACACCTGGAATACTGGGGGATTGGGATGGAGGAACTCTATCAGGCGGCGGCTGTCAATATGTCTTGTGCTTCAGTAGTCTTTGAGCCTATGGAACATTTTCTGGAGTATTATGGTCTGGAATCTCTGACAAGTGGTATGTATGTCCTGACCAACAAGAGAAAAGAGTATGGAGCGGCAGTGATCATAGACCCCAAGGTGCAGAGGATGTGCTTTCAGGTGTTTCAGGAGGATTATTGTGTGCTGCCAAGCAGTATTCATGAACTGATCCTTTTTCCTAAGAGCCTGGCTTTTGAACAGCAGGAGCTGAATCTTCTGGTTCAGGAGGTCAACGCCAGCTGTGTAAGCGAGGAAGATTATCTAAGCGGACATGTCTACTATTACTCCTCTGCCACGGAGACTTTGAGTTAAAAAGAGGACTTCTGCCAGTGTCTTTGTGGATGCTGGCGGAAGAAATCCTGGATTGTTAACAAAATTTGTTACAAATTTATTACAAAAAAAGGTTGCGTATTTTCAAGAGTTGGTGTATGATAATTGAGGTAGTTAGCCAAGCACCTGTAGCTCAGCTGGATAGAGCACGGGCCTCCGACGCCCGGTGTCGCAAGTTCGAATCTTGTCAGGTGCATTTTTTATATGCAAAATTCACTGTGGCCCATGGGCTGCAAAAAACCATGCAGGATAACATAGGAGGAGCTTTATGGAGAAAAAAGAAGGAAACAGCATTTTTACGAATTATAAATTCTATATGGGAATTATTATTATACTTTTATTGGTGATTATCTATCTGTTGATCGACGGGCGCAAAAATGATGTGGGCACGCCTGCCATGCAGGGCCAGGTGGAGCAGCAGGGAACCCCGGAAGAGATGCAGACTGAAGCTCCTGAGACCAATGCTCCAGCCGATGCAGAAGGGACTCAGCCGGAAGCAGAGCCGGAGAACAATCTCGAAGAGAATACCCATGCATCTGTAGACCGCCTGGTAGAGGAATACTGTGAGTATATTGCCAGTGGGGATGTGGAAGGATTAGAGCAGATCGTGGATGTCCTGACCGATGAAGAGAAGGAAAAGATTCAGAATCGCGCATCCTTTATCGAGAATTTTAACAATGTGACCTGCTATACCAAGAATGGGCCAGTGGATGACTCTTACATCGTCTTTGTGTGCTATGATATGAAACTGATCAATATCGAGACCAGCGCACCGGATATCATCTGTCTGTATGTGGGTCCTAAGTCTGGCGAAGGCCGTCGGATTCACTATGGAGATATCGACGAGAGTATGAGAGAATATGTGGCTGAGTTGGAGAAAGATCCGGAAGTGCAGGCGCTGTATGATGATGTGCGTGCCCGCTATCAGCAGGCACAGGAGCAGGATGAGACGCTGGCGGCCTTTATTCAGAGGATCAATGGCCAAGTGGCGGAAAATGAGCCGCAGGAGTCTGAGGAGGGAGAGCAGCCGGCAGAGGAGCAACAGGAGACCCCTGAAGAGGGTGAAGAGGCACAGCCGGAAGAGCCGGCTCAGGCAGAAGATCCTGAGGTGACACCGCAGAACCGCCAGACACACGTGACGGATACGGTCAATGTGCGTGCAGAGCGCAGTACGGAGTCGGCCAGACTTGCATTGGCTTATGCTGGAGATACGATCACGCAGATCGAGTCTTATGGAGATGGCTGGAGCAAGGTGGAATACAATGGGCAGACAGGTTATGTGATGACGGAATATATTGAGTAATATGATAGATCTTATAACAAATGAATAATTATGAAAAAAGCTCCATACTCTAGGTGATAGTAACAAGTTACCAGAGAAAGGAGTTTTTTTATGTTGACAGAAGCGGATAAGGCAGTATTGGATGAGAGCTATAAGAATACCCGGATGGGCAGAGAGGCGATCAATGTGATCATCGGTAAGGTGGACGATGATGATCTGGCGCTGGATCTTAACAGACAGGCTTGTAAATTTGTTCAGATGGAAGAGAAGATGGAGAAACAGTATCGGAAAGAGCAGGTGGAGCCTCCGCAGGACAAGCTGATGGATCGGACGATGCTGTGGGGCGGGATTCAGATGAATACGCTGTTAAATGCCAGTACGGAACATCTGGCGGATATGATGATCCAGGGGAATACCAAGGGGATTACAGAGCTTATGAAAGTGGTGAAGAAAAATAAAAGTGCGCAGAAGGAGTATTATGAGATGGCGCAGGAGTTGATGGATTTTGAGGAGAAAAATATTGAGAAGTTGAAGGCTTATCTTCGGTAGAGAGGGGAGAGGGGCTGTCGCAAAATGAACGCCCTGACTCGTACAAAGGTCTGCATAGAATGTATCGGACAGTCCGCACGATTTCTATGCTCCAATCGGACACACAGGTGTCCGCCTGGAGCATACAAACCGCACAGACTGTCCGCTCCAATCTACACAGCACTCTTTGTACGAGTCAGGGCGTTCATTTTGCGACAGCCCCGGATGATCGCCTGTAGGCGATCATCCACAGGGCGATAGGGAGGAGTCGAAGCTGAGGATGATTACAGGGAGAAAGGCGACGATCATCCATAACGTAGGGGAGAAGATGATTGTGTTTTTTTGAGGTTTTTGGTATGATGGGGAGGAGAGATGAGGAGGGGGATTTTATGAGAGTGAATAAGTATTTGAGTGAGATGGGGATTTGTTCTAGGAGAGAGGCGGACCGGCTTTTGGAGGCGGGGCGTGTGATGGTGGATGGGGAGAGGGCTTTTGTGGGGATGCAGGTGTTTGAGGGGCAGAGGGTGATGGTGGATGGGAGGCTTGTTTCTGAAGAAGGGAGGGAGCAGACGATTCTTTTGGCGGTGAATAAGCCGCGGGGGGTG
>CAJUGG010000028.1 GCA_910585995.1 uncultured Lachnospiraceae bacterium | reverse complement strand
GCCGCACCTACTACGGCAACGTCGGCGACCGTCCGGTGGTAGCCTTTCTCTATATCGAAGGCTACGAACCCCAAGCCTATAACCTGACCAGAACCCTGACCGCCAACACCGCTGAAAACATATTTACCTTCGAGTACGCCAGAGTCCGCACAGGCGGAGGCGGTGGCGGAACAGGAACCACCACAGAACCTGGCGGTGGCGGAGGCACTGCAACTGCCCCTGAAGGCGCCCCAGGAGGCGGAGGAGCCACCGAAGGAGCAGACACCGCTCCAGGAGCCGCTGCTGGCACAGGAGCCACGGCAGGAGCCGCAGCCGCCCCAGGAGACGGAGCAGCAGACGGAGGTGCAGGCGCAGCGGACGTTGGACTCCCCGGAGGAGCTGGTGCTGACGCCGGAGCCGATCTACAAGAAGCCGCCGACGGGCAAGTCCCGCTAGAGGAAGGCCCCCAGGATCTCATTGAGCAGGGAGACGAAGAAGTCCCCTTAGACCGCGGCAGCATTGACGAAGGCACTCGGATGCTATCTGGCTCCATCCTGATCGCGCTCGCTGCCTCCGCAGCCCTGATGGGTTTAATCATCGTCTGGTTTAAAAGACGTAAAAAGGAAACTCAAAGAGAAAAGGCAGATCGAGAAGATTCATAGAGATAATTTTTTAAAGGGAGTTGTTGCACAGAAGCAATGGCTCCTTTTTGCACTATACAGAAAGGAAGTGTTAGTATGGCATCCATATTAGCACAGGAAAAAATGTATACTTTAGATGACATTTATAAATTATCAGATGGTAGCAGGGCTATGGACTACTATACCAAACTTTCTCTGTATCGTGAAGTCGGTGCTCGGGAATACTGGTGGATCCCATAAAGCAGATTATCTTAGCTTATGATATGGAGCAGGCCGCAGCGCCCGCTATTTACTCTTTCTCTGATACCATCAAAGCTAAGATCTATGACGATCTCGAAATCGATTTTTCCAAACTGCACTTGTGATTTGCGGTTGTTCAAAGAATGATTGCCCGCCCCTTGTATTTCCCCCAAGAATCTATTATACTTTTAATCATGAACCGTTACTTAGCATTACAAAAAGTAGTAGAATTAGAGAGCTTTTCCAAAGCTGCCGCGGCTATGGGATGCAGTCAGTCGGCGGTGAGCCAGATGATCGCTTCACTGGAAGAAGAATTGTCCATGAAACTTCTCAATCGTTTTCATACAGGTGTCAAGCTGACTATCGAAGGAGAAAAGCTGTATCCGTATCTGGAAAAGACGATATGTCACTATCTTGTTGCTCAGGAGAAGGCAAAGGAAATCCAGGGGTTAAGCAATGGACAAGTGAGGATGGGCGTACTGGAGGATATTGCCATCCATTGGCTTCCGCTCATCTTAAGAGATTACAGGGAGCAATACCCCAACGTGGAATTTACCATCCGTCAGGGAGACTATGCCTGTATTCAGAAATGGATCAAGAGGGATGCCATCGACTTTGGGTTTGTCAATTCTCATGCCGTCAATGGTATTAAGACTATTTCTCTTAAGGAGGATGAGATGGTTGCACTCTTG
This sequence comes from uncultured Lachnospiraceae bacterium, assembly GCA_910585995.1. Taxonomy (GTDB): domain Bacteria; phylum Bacillota; class Clostridia; order Lachnospirales; family Lachnospiraceae; genus Hominiventricola. The sequence goes on along the minus strand of CAJUGG010000028.1, from coordinate 18,409 downwards.
CCGCAAGGGCATCCGCTTGCAGCATTGGATGAGATTCCGCTGGAGCAAATTGCCAAAGAGGATTTTATCCTGTTGGGAGAAGGGCGCTATTTTGAACCATTAGAAGTATTTCGTTCTATGAAAATCATACCAAATGTGAAATATACAACACATGACGCATATGCCATTATAGCGATGGTGGAGATGGGGCTTGGAGTGGCTATCGTGTCTAAGCTGTCACTTGCACGCTGTAATTATAACGTAGTGGTGAGGCCTACGGTCCCGTCAGTGATGCGCCCGCTTTCCATTGGATACAAGGATACGGGAAGTGTCCCTATAGCCGGGAGATATTTTATCAAGTTCCTTCGGGAGCATCTGGATCAGCTTCCTTAGAGGGTGTATGCAAATAAGCTGTAATAAGTCCTAAAAGCTGTGGGATATCTACGGGTTTTGCCAGGTGAGCGTTCATGCCGCTTTCCATGGAGCGCTGCCGGTCCTCATCAAACGCATTGGCAGACAGAGCGATGATGGGGATATTGGCCAGTGCCGGATCTTTAAGGCTACGGATAGCACGAGTGGCTTCATAGCCATCCATAATGGGCATCTGGATATCCATAAAAACCAAAGCATATTCATCAGGTGATGCATGAGAGATCAGATCAAGGGCCACACTGCCGTCCTCTGCTTCCTGTACCAAAAATCCCAGATTTTTTAGAAGTTCGCTCTCGATCTCCCGGTTGATCTCATTATCTTCTACCAGAAGGATTTTTTGCCCATGTATTGTCTCTTCCAAAGCGTCTGTATCGTCTTCGGGAAACGATGCAGGGGCTGAGAGAACATGCAGGTTTAATGAGACGGTGAAGGTGCTGCCTTTTTGGAGAGCGCTGCTAATATGGATCGTGCCTCCCATCATCTCCACCAGATTTTTGGCAATGGTAAGCCCAAGCCCGGTGCCGTAGATCCCGCTAAGGGTAGTATTTTTTACCCGTTCGAAAGGTTCGAAGATAATCTTGTGAAAATCTTCACAAATACCGATTCCATTGTCTTCTACAGAAAATTCATAGAGTGCACATTCACAGGATCTCTCGTTTTTCTCTCGTATGCGGATCTGTACCTTTCCTTGAGGATTGGTGTATTTGACAGCGTTGCTGAGTAGGCACAAGAGGATCTGTTTGAGTTTGGCCGGATCAGTCAGGACTTTGTGGTGCGTAACCTGGCTTAGATCCATAGAAAACGCAATCTGTTTGGCATTGGCCTTGGGGAGAATCACCGCATGCAGATCACTTATAAGATCATTGAGGTCACATTCTGAGGTTTCCACAAGCAGCATGCCGGATTCAATCCGGGAGATCTCCAGTACGTCACTGAGCAGATGCAAAAGCCGCGCATTGGAGAGTTCGATCTTTTCCAGGTATTCCCGTACTTTTTCGGAATCTTCAAGATGATTTTTAGCCAGAGCCGTAAAGCCTGCGATGGCATTTAAGGGAGTCCGGATATCATGGGATATATTGGACAAAAATGTGTCTTTGGCGTTGTTGGCTATTTTGGCATGATAGAGAGCATCTTCTAAGATCTGCTTTTGCTCCATCTCATGCTGAATCTCGTCCTCCACCTGGCGGGCGCCTAAGACGATGCGGGAGATCTGGCGATCATTGCTTACATCTGCGACGCGAAGCTGAAGATATTGGCTTGTGGAGCCGTCTATAACCCGATAGTTAATATAATAGGTGGGGGTTTGCATCAGGCGTTCCCTTACATATCCGGCGGCAGTCGCCTGGATAAAGAGGTCACGGTCTTCCATCGCGACCCAGGTGGAGACATATTCAGCGATAAATGTCTGATAACTGATACTTTGGCGGCCGGCAGGAAAATGACTTGCCATTCGTTTGCTGGCACGATAGGGCAGGATCCGGTCGGTCTCTAAGTTGGCATAGAGGATGGTATCATAATTGCTGCTAAGCCCTTCGATCACTTCAAGACGTCTTAGATGCTCTTGATGGATTACTTTTAACTCATGACTGTATACCTTGATCTGATCCTGCAGCTTTTGTTCTTTTTCTTTGCGTTCATTCCAGAGACGCTGTCTCTTATCTGTTGCATCACCCACAAACACATAAAAGATCTCGCCCATATCCTCACTGCGGACAAAATGACCATAGTCTTCCACCCAGCGAATCCCGCCGCCTTTTTGTATAATCCGATATTCCACATAGTCCAGATCATATTGGCTGTTGGAAATCTGTTCCTGGATGCTTTTGTGTACCTCATCCAGGTCCTGCGGGTGTACGATCCCATGAAAAGAGTTGCCGGTCAGCTCTTTAAATTCTGCAAATGTGTCGCAGTTAAAGATGCGCAGCAGGGCTTGATTGGCATAGAGAATCTGTTCTTTTTCATCGGCCTGATAGATAAAAAATCCCCCTGGCATCTCGTCCAAAAATTTTTTGACTTCGCAGGAAGCGAAAGAAAAAGGCTCTTTCATAAAAATCTCCTTTGTGAAACATGGATTTGCTAACTATTATAGCACAACTCCTAGTAAAAGTTTTATTTTTTTGCAATATTACAGCCACAAATGACAGATTCCCGTATATAACATGCACAGGCAGACACCCGCCGCGGTGGGCAGTAAAGCGGCAAGTGCGGTCCAGCGAAGGCTTCCGGTCTCTTTATGAACCGTTAACAGGGTGGTAGAGCATGGCCAGTGAAACAGAGAAAAGAGGATCATGCTGACAGCAGTCTGTATTGTCCAGCCATGTGCAAGAAGCAGATCTTTCATGGCAGTCAAAGATCCAGGCTCGATTAAGCTTCCCTCTGCCAAGTAGGCCATAAAGATTACAGGCATCACAATCTCATTGGCCGGAAAGCCCAGGAAAAAGGCAAGTAAGATCACGCCGTCCAGTCCCATCAGCCGGGCAAAGGGGTCCAGAGCATGGGAGCACAGCTTCAGCAGGCTCATGTCGCCAAGAGAGAGATTGGCCATCAGCCAGATCAGCAGTCCGGCAGGGACGGCTACAACAACGGCCCTGCCCAGCACAAACAAGGTGCGGTCTAAGACAGAGCGAACCAGGACGGAGCCGATCTGGGGTCTTCGATAGGGTGGAAGTTCCAGTGTAAAAGCAGAGGGTATACCTTTTAAAAGCGTAATAGAGAGCAGCCAAGTGACAAAAAAGGTCATGCCAATGCCCAGAAGAATCACACCTGTCAATAACAAGGCACAGAGCAGGGTAGAAGTAATACCGCCTGTCAGGCCGGCAAAAAAGATGCTGATCAGAGCGATCAGTGTGGGAAATCTGCCGTTGCAGGGAACAAAACTGTTAGTTAAGATAGCGAGCAGCCGTTCTCTGGGAGAATCGATGATCCGGCAGCCGGTGACTCCTGCGGCATTGCAGCCAAATCCCATGGCCATACAAAGGGCTTGCTTGCCGCAGGCCTTACAGCACTGGAAGGGCCGGTCCAGGTTATAGGCAAGGCGCGGAAGATAGCCAATATCTTCTAACAGCGTAAAGAGCGGGAAAAAGACCGCCATCGGCGGAAGCATCACAGAGACTACCCAGGCGACTACCCGATAGATGCCTAAGATCAACAGGTCATGAAGCCAAAGAGGCACACAGAGCCATAAAAGCAATGCGCTTAGTTTGTCCTGAAGCCAAAAGAACAGGTCTGAGAGAAGCTTGGAAGGATAATTGGCGCCTGTGATGGTAAGCCACAGCAAAAAGGCTAATAATAAGATCATGACCGGATAACCCAGCAGGCGGCTTGTCAGGATACGGTCTAACTTCCAGTCCCGAAACTGATAGACGGGCTGGTCCATGCTCACAATGTCCTTACAGATCTCTTCCGAAGCTGAGACTAAGGAAGCAGTGACCAGATCCTGCAGCTTTGTCGGCGTTATCTGATGTGCAGCCAGCAAGTCTAAGGCTTGTTCTTGTGCTTCTCTTAGTTCTGGATCTTCTAAAAAGGTCTCTCCAAGCAGGCTTTTGATCTCTTGCAGAAGGGAAGCATCTGCATCCAGCAGGCGAAGTGCCAGCCAGCGGTTGTCTAACTTATGATGGGTCTTTTTTTGCAGGACAGTAGTAAGAAGAGAAAGGGCTTCTTCCACAGGTTCTGGATAGGCGACCTGATAGACACAGGGGGCTGGCTTTTGTGTCACTTGTTGTATCGCTTTTGTGAGTGCCGGAAGACTTTTTTTATCTCTTGCTATGGTGGTGACTACAGGAACTCCCAGCCGCTTAGACAATTGATCAGGCTGTATGTGGATGCCTTTTTTTCTGGCCTCATCCATCAGGTTGATACAGACTACGACCTTTGAAGAGATCTCCATGGTCTGAAGGACCAAGTTGAGATTGCGTTCTAAGCAGGAGGCATCACAGACCACTACGATGGCTTCCGGTCTGCCAAAACAGAGAAAATTTCTGGCGACTTCTTCTTCGGCTGAATGTGCCATCAGCGAATAAGTGCCGGGAATATCCACTAAGATATAGGATTCACTGTTGTAAGTATATCGGCCCTGCGCATTGGACACGGTCTTGCCGGGCCAGTTTCCAGTGTGCTGTTTCATGCCAGTCAGCCCATTGAAGAGGGTGCTTTTTCCCACATTGGGATTGCCTGCGAGGGCGACGACGTGATCTTTTGCATGCTGCCGCTTGATGATCAGGCCGGAATCTATGGCACTGATTCCGGTGGAATGATTGGTAAGACCCATATATACTCCCTAACTTGTCTCTATGATAATATTTTGGCTGTCTTTTGTACGGATGGCGATGACGGCGCCCCGGATCAGATAGGCAGATGGGTCGCCTAAAGGACTGCGGCCTAAGCACATCACTTCTGTGTGGGCAATCAGGCCCAGATCTAACAGCCGCCTGCGCATGGAACCAGCAGTCTTTAATTCTTTGACTTTCGCAGATTGCCCTGGCGCAAGCTGGTTTAGAGAGATGGTGGATGTCATAGAGGTTCTCCTGGATGGCAGAACTCAATTTTCTTATGGTATACTATGCAGGACTTTTACTATTGGTGTGAGGCGCGATAGCTGCTTGGGCTGATGCCTTTTTTCCTTTTAAACAGTCTGGAAAAATATAAAGTGTCTTCGTATCCCACAGATAATGCGATGATCGCCACAGACAGGTCGGTCTTGACCAGCAGGCTACAGGCTTTTCGTATCCGCAGATCCAGCAGATATTCCTGGGGAGAGAATCCGGTGGCGGCCTTAAAGAGCCGGTGCAGATAGGAGCGGTCTAGCCCTAAGTCTTTTGCGATGGACTGGATGGAGATATCCTGCGCATAGCAGGATTCTATATAGCGCAACGCTTCTTCCACATAGACAATCTGCTTCTCCTGAGGAGAGATATGTTCTTTTGGAAATTTGCGAACTAGGAGAAAGAGATATTCGTACAGGATGCTGTTCATGATCAGATCCCGGTTAGAGGCAAGCTGATTGGCTTCAAACATCTTCTCATGGCAGAGCCGGATGCGGTCATCGTGTCCATAGTGAAAGACAGGTGTGGTCAACAGAGAGGTACGCTCCAGATATTCCCGGATCTTCACTCCCTGAAATCCGATCCAGGTATAAGTCCATGGATCTTTTTTGTCCGCCTCATAATAGATCAGTTCGTCGGGGCATATTAGGAAGGCATCGCCTTCTCCTAAGCGGTAGGTGGTGCCATGTACCTGAAAGTAGCCATGCCCTTTTAAGACATAGTGGATCAGATAGCCGCTTCGCAGGACTGGCCCGTAGCTGTGGCCCGGCTTGCAGGTCTCATAGCCGCAGGTGTACACAAAAGCATCCAGGTTTCTGAAAAAATCGTTGGAAAAGATAAAGTCTTTCATAAGAGATCCTCCTACAAAATGTGTGTAAAAAGGTTGTCACAAAGGTACATGATTTTGCAACATTTGTCCATGTCTATATTTTCCAGATATAGTATAGTAGATATCACAGAAGAGAGCAATAGGAAAGAAAAAGGAGGTGAAAAAAGGCGATTGCTCTTTCACATTTGATACATAATTAACAAACAGGAGGGAACTATGGACGAAAAGAAAAGACAGAGATATCTTGCAATCTCACAGAAATTAGCAGAATTAGTGGGAGGCAAGAAAAATATCCAGGGGATTGCACACTGTGCTACCAGACTTAGGATTGTATTAGAGAACAATGAGGTGGTGGATCAGCAGGCCATCGAGGAATTAGACCTGGTAAAGGGTGTCTTCGTAGCAGGTGATCAGCTTCAGATTATCTTTGGAGCGGGACTTGTGAATGATGTGTATGAAGTATTTAAAGATTATACCGGGATGGCAGGGATGAGTCTAAGCGACTTAAAGACCGAGGCCAATAAAAAGATGAATCCCATCCAGAGGATTATCAAGGCACTGTCAGATGTATTTATCGACATTATGCCAGGTATCTTAGCGGCAGCGCTTTTGACGGGCTTATCAGGCGTGCTGACTAATATGGATGTGGTGCAGAACAATGAGACTTTATATGGCATCACCAGACTGATCAATATCTCTTCTGGAGCAATCTTTGGCTTTTTGCCTCTTGCGGTAGCGTACAGTGCCTGCAAGCGATTTGGAGGAAGGCCGATCCTGGGTATCGTTATCGGCTGTATTATGCTCTCACCGAGCCTGACGGATGCCTATGCAGCCGCACAGGGGACGGCAGAAGTGACCACTTTGCATATCTTTGGACTGGGCGTAGACCTGGTAGGTTTCCAGGGGGGCATTATTGTGGCTCTGCTGATGGGTGTGGTAACTGCAAAATTTGATATCTTCTTTGAGAAAAAAGTACCGGAAGTGGTCAGGCTTTTAGTATCGCCTCTGCTGACCACCTTAGTCAGCGCGATTCTCTTGTTTACTATCGTGGGTCCGGTGGGACGAGGACTGGCTTCGGCGCTGACAGGCGCTTTGGTTTGGATGACACAAAATCTAGGTGTGTTTGGATATGCAGTATTTTCTGGATTTCAGCAGCTTATCGTCATCACTGGTCTGCATCATATCTTTGGAGCCATCGAGGCACAGCTTTTGGCAGATACCGGAAGAAATATCCTGAATCCTTTGATGTCTGTTGCGATTATTGGTCAGGGCGGTGCAGTTCTTGGATATCTGAGCCGAAATTATAAAGATGCCAGAACCAAAGAGTTATGTATCCCAAGTTTTATCTCGGTATTGTTTGGTATTACAGAGCCGGCACTTTTTGGTATCAATCTAAGATTTAAGTATCCTTTAGTAGGAGGATGTATCGGTGGTGCGATCGGCGGTGCGGTAGTATATTTTACCAATTTAGCAGCTCTTGGCTTTGGTACGACGGTGCTTCCGGGCATTGCTCTGGCAGATCCGGCAAACAACGGATATATCAGCTATATCATCGCTCATGTACTGGCACTGGCGGCAGGATTTATCATCACTTTTGTATTGGGCGGTTTTCAAAAACAGCCAGAGGAAGTCAAGACACCAACGCCGGTCAAGACACCAGAACAGCATAGAGCAGAGAAAGATACAACAGGAAATTCGGGGAAAGATGTGCTCTATGCCTATGCAACCGGTCAGATGATTCCTATGGAAGAAGTCAAAGACAGCACATTTGCACAGAAGATGTTGGGTGATGGCTTTGCGATACTCCCGGAAGAAGGTGAAGTATGTGCACCAGTGAATGGTACAGTTTCTTCCATATTTGACACCAAACATGCGATCTGCCTGGTATCTGAGGGCGGACTGGAGATCTTGATTCATATTGGAATCGATACGGTAAATCTGCAGGGGAAACACTTTACTGCCCATGTCAAAGACGGGGATGTGGTGAAGGCAGGACAGTCTTTGGTGAGTTTTGAACGGGATCAGATAAAAGCAGCAGGTTATGATACCGCGATTCCCATGGTCTTCACAGATCCAGATCATCAGCCGGATGTCAGTGGGATATCTATGCGCCATGTGACACATGGAGAGAAACTATAAGGAGTCAAAGAGATGGCAGATATGACTTTGAAGAAAAAACCAATGGATCGGGATGGGTTTCTAAAAGAGATGCAGAAGATGGAAGTGAGACGTCAGCAGGCGGCATCCGATCCTATCAGGCTTTGTTACCATCTTCATCCGCCTGTCGGATGGATCAATGATCCCAACGGTCTGTGCCAGAAAGATGGCATCTATCATATTTATCATCAATATGTCCCTTTTTATCCGGAGCTTTGCAGTGTGCTCTGGGGACATGTGACAACTAGGGATTTTATCCATTATGAAATACAGGAGCCAGCGAATTTTCCAGATACCAAGTGGGATGAAAATGGAGCTTACAGTGGTTCCGCCTTTGTAAAAGACGACACTATGTATGTGTACTATACAGGAAATGTACGGCATGCAGATAAGGAGTATGACTATATCACCGGCGGACGGGAGCAGAATACGATCTTAATGACATCCAAAGACGGATTTCATTTTTCTAACAAACGTCTGCTGATGAAAAATACGGATTATCCTTCGGACTTAAGTCTGCATGTGCGTGATCCTCAGGTATTTTGTGAACAGGGACAATACTTTATGATCCAGGGAGCGAGGGACTTGCAGGATACAGGCAGCGTACTGTTGTTCGAGAGCAGCAATCTGACAGACTGGACGTATCGTCTGCGGTTTGAGACAAAAGAGCCTTTTGGATATATGTGGGAATGTCCCAATTATCTAAAGGTGGATGGCAGGCAGTTTTTGATCGCTTGTCCGCAGAAGATGCGTAAAAAAGAAAATGGTCTGGTAAAGGAGAACCTGTGTGGTTATTTCCCGCTAGCTTATGATTTTAAAGGAAGCGAGTATGATGTGGGAGAGTTCTTTACACTTGACAGAGGGTTTGATTTCTATGCTCCTCAAGTATTTCAGGATGAGTCTGGAAGATGGATCTTGTTGGGCTGGATGTCCACACCGGATGCAGATTATGACTGTGAAGTAATGGTTAAAAATGGCTGGGTGCATGCGCTGACAATCCCTAGAGAACTTTATGTCAGCCAAAATGGAAGGCTGTGTCAGCGTCCGCTTAAAGAATTTAGGCAGATGAGAGACGATGGGACAGTCAAGACTTTGGAAGCCGGAGCAGAATTTTGCACAGATGTCTCTCCCTGTTTTGAATGGAAACTTACGATGGATGATCCGACAGAAGCGTTTACCCTGCTTCTTCGGGAGTCGGCGGTATTGTCTTATCAAGAAGGTGTATTAAGCCTTGATCTGACAGGCTGCGGCGCCGGACGGACCGTCAGGAGCATCTGCTTGCCAGAAGTACGGGATCTGTGGATCTTTTCCGACACTTCCAGCTTGGAGATCTTTGTCAATGGCGGAGAGGAGACCTTTACCTCCAGAATCTATGACTCTATGGAACACCTGCAGGTGACACTAAAAGCAGGAAAAGGAAGAAAACAGATAGAGCTGTATGGATTGCATACATAAGAAAGAAGTTGGTTGCCGCGTGATGCGGCAGCCATTTTTGATAGAAAAATTTTTATCATCTGCAATATTTTCTCCCCTGTTGTCGTCTAATAAGTGTAAAATAACATTGGCCGATGGAGAAAGAGAGGAGAGAGAACAGGTGGAGCTTCTGGTGAGAAAAGCAAAGAGAGGAGATGCCGAAGCTTTCATAACATTGATCGAAGAGAACAAGCAAAGCATGTACAAAGTTGCCAAGGGATTTCTTCGGGAGGAAGAAGATATTGCAGACGCCATGTCTGAGACTGTTCTGGATTGTTATGAAAATATCAATACGCTGAAGCAAAATTCGTATTTTAAGACCTGGATGATCCGGATCTTGATCAATAACTGTAAGGATATCATACGCAAACGAAAAGGAGATATCTCCATAGAAGTGATGCCACAAGTGGAGCATCCAGAGAATCAGGGAAGCTTACAGGGCTTTCGGGAACTGGTGGCTCCCTTAAAGGAGAAGGATCAAAGTATCTTTACCTTATACTATGTGTATGGGCTGAAGATCAAAGAGATTGCAGCATATATGGGGATGAAGGAAAATACCGTGACCTCCCGGCTAAAGCGGGGCAGGGAAACACTTCGTCAAGAGATCACAGCGAGTCAGTAGAAGGGGGTAACACAGATGGAAAACAGAATAGAAGAGAGGCTGCCCCAGGTGGTAGAAGACAGATTGCAGGAAGCATACAGCAAGATTCGAGAAGGAAAGGCAGAACAGATGAGAACAAAAAATAAAAAGGCACATAAAATTCAGCGTTTTGGAGGCATTGCAGCCGCTTGTGCAGTATTGGTGATTGGCTCCGTGGGTGCTGCAGCCGCAGCGGCTTATTTTCAAAAAGAAGTACATCAGGAGGCTGGAGAGACCACATATGAATTTTCCGTCAATTATGAGTTGGTTCCAGGAGAATACAAGATCACGCCGTCTTATCTGCCGGAAGGATTTTCGGAGCAGGAAGAGGGCAAATATCGGGATGACAAAGAAGCCTGGGTGACGATTATGCCGATCTACACCACTGCAGAACTGGACCGTCTGGGCGGGAAGATCGAGGTTGGCAAAGGACAGAACGTGGAACATACCACATTAAGCGGGATGGAAGCGGATATTATCACGTATGAAGAAGCTGAGAAATATGAATCCAATACGGATATTTATCTCTTTAATCCGACAGAAGGATGCGTGATACAGATCGTGGCTTCGTATTCCATGGATCGGGAAGAACTGTTAAAATTTGCGGACAGCCTGAGTATCGAGCGGACAGGAGATGCTGCTTTTGAGACCGCAGAGGAAAAGGAAGCAAGAGCACAGGAGGAAGCAAAAGAAGAGCAGCAGATGGTCTATGGAGAGCGGGTAATGGCAGAACTGTTGGAAGCCGGGATTCCAAAAGAAAAAGTATATACAGTTGGGCAGGAATTGACTTATGAAGGAGCAGTTGGCTTTACGCTTCTGAGTGTTGAATATTTGGACAGCATCGAGGGGTTCCCGGAGGAAAATTTCTTTGATTTTTCCAGATTTGACGGCTGGGTGAATGAGGACAAGACGTTAAAACCTTATACCAGACAGCACTATGGCGCTAATTATCAGCTTATTGGGGAAGAGCAGGCAGAGCAGGAGATCCTCAAAGTGGAACTTAAAGCGCACTGCTATGATGAAAGCTTGTGGGAGGAAGTACCTCTGAATTTTAGACTGGTCTTTGTAACAGAGAGGGGAGACGGAAGCTTGACCTGGAACCGGGATAGTTATGAGGCGCTTCCTAGCGAACACAATGATCTGCATATGGATCAGAGCGCAGTCTATCTGGATCAGACTTCTCATCGGGAGGGAGAGGACCGCAAGAGTTATTTCTTCAGCAAGATGAAAGAAGGAGAGGAGCTGACTTTTACGCTGCTGTTTGTGGTAGATAAAGATCAAAAAGGGCAGTATGTGATCCAGCCATTTAGTGCCAACAACAGTTTTGAACAGATCTCTAACATGTCAAAAGACGAGGTGCTGGCAGAGTTAGATGGATATTTTGAATTAAAAGATTAGGCAAAACAGAAATGAAGAGCGGGCAATCATGATGGTTGTCCGCTTGGTTTTTGGTAAATAGTTATAAAAAAGCAGAATATCTTTTGGAGAGTTTTCACAAAAATTTTCTAAAAATAAAAATTACACTTACAAAAAATTTGAAAATTTGTTATAATGAGGCTATATTAAGGGGAAATGTCTGATAAATTTAAGAACGGGATAAAAAAATACAGAAGAACCGGCATATTCACTGAGTATGCTTGTTCTTTTTTGTTCGCGACAATAGGTTTGCTGGAGAAGCCTGCAATCTATTGTAGACTATTGCCTTGGAAGGAGGAAGAACCATGTTTGAAAAAGGGCAGTATATTGTCTATGGACGCAACGGAATCTGTCAGGTTGAAGATATCACACACCTGAATATAGCAAGAGTAGACAGGCAAAAACTCTACTATGTACTTGCACCGCTGAACAGTAAAGGGAGCAAGGTATATTTTCCAGTGGAAAAAAAGGAGACCAATGCAAGGGAACTGATCACGGAGCAGGAAGCGTGGGAGTTGTTAGATGAGATCCGGGATATCGACGAGATCTTAGTGACAAATGAGAAACTCAGGGAGGATACCTATAAACAGGCGTTTAATTCCTGCGATTACCGGCAGTGGGTGGCGATCATTAAGACGCTGTATCAGAGAAGAAAGACGAGGTTTGCACAGGGAAAGAAGATGGCAGCAACAGATGAACGATATCTGAAGATGGCCGAGGAGGCACTGTACAGCGAACTGGCATTTGTGCTGAAGAAAAAGAAGGAGGAGATGGAGCCTTTTATTATTGAGTATATTAAGAGTAAAGACGAGGAAAAGCAGCCCCATTAGAGGGCTGCTTTATAGATTGCCTGAACATCTTCAGCTTTCAGGACTTTGAAGTTACCTACAGTCCTCTGGCCGAAAAAGACACATTTTTCAGAGAGTTCCCGGATCTGCGCCTCGGTGGGATGGATGCCGAGTTCTGTCAGGGAAGTGGGCATGTCGATGGAATGGTAGAAATCTTCCATGGCGCGGATGCCGGCAAGGGCGATCTCTTCAGGGGAGCCAAGGTCTTCGGGGATGTCCATCACACGGGTGGCGAACTGGACAAACCGGGTGACATTTTCCTGGTAGACATAACGCGCCCAACTGCCCCAGATGGCAGCAAGACCAGCACCATGGGCCACATCAAACATACCGCCTAATTCGTGCTCGATCTGATGAGATGCCCAGTCTCCTGTCATACCGCAGCCTGTCAGACCGTTGTGGGAGAGACTGCTGGCCCACATCACTTCTGCGCGGGCATGATAGTCTTTGGGCTGTTCCTTCAGGATCTGTGCGTTGTGCATCACTGTGTGGATCAGGGATTCGCAGAAACGACTGGACAGCTCGGCGTGTGCCTCATGGCTGAAATAGCGTTCCATAGTATGCATCATAATATCTACACAGCCGCTGGCTGTCTGATAGGCTGGCAGAGTGTAGGTCAGTTCTGGATTCATAATGGCGAATTTACAGCGGGAATAATCGCTGCTGTAGCCTCTTTTTAACCAGCCGTCTTCGTTGGTGATGACAGAAGAATCACTCATCTCACTGCCGGCTGCTGCGATAGTCAGGACAGCGGCTACAGGCAGACATCCTTTTGCTGTGGCTTGTTTGCTGTAGAATACCCAGGGGTCACAATGGTTGGCGATCCCATAACCGATGGCCTTGCAGGAGTCGATCACACTGCCGCCGCCCACAGCTAACAGAAAATCCACGCCTTCTTTTTTCACCAGTTCCATCCCCTGATGCACCAGGCTTAGGCGGGGATTGGGAACCACACCTCCCAAAGTCACATAAGGAAGCCCAGCTTCCTCAAGAGAATGACACACTCGGTCCAAAAGTCCCGATTTTTTGGCACTGTTTCCCCCGTAGTGCACCAATACTTTGGTCGCGCCAAATTCTTTGGCCAGTGCTCCGGTCTCTTGTTCGGTATCCTTGCCAAAGATCACTTTGGTAGGAGCATAATATTTAAAATCTAACATGGTTGTTTTCTCTCTTTCTTATGTGGTGTATTGTTTAATGTTCTGATAAATATTTCACAATCTCTTCAAACTTCATATAATGGGAGGCTTTGACTAGGACTGCATCCCCTTCCTGCAGCAGATTGTCACAGTCTGCTAAGAAATGTTCCTGATCTGGAAAATGGATGCACTCGGTCTTTGGTGCCTGCTTTTTGGCTTCCTGATGGATGGCTTCGCTTAACGTTCCGATGGTGATCACAAGCTCGATGGAGAGCGTGCTTAGATGCTCGCCTACAGAAGCATGAAGCTGTGCAGAGCGTTCTCCTAATTCTCCCATATCCCCCAGAATCGCAACTCTGCGGGCATGGGTGCCCTGAAGCACATCTAACATCGCGCACATGGAGGCAGGATTGGCATTGTAACAATCGTCTAAGATTGTATAATGTGCAGTGTGCAGGATATTGCTGCGTCCGCTTAAGGGCTTAAGGGCTTCGATGCCCTTATGGATCTGTTCTGCCGTAAGCCCAAGCGACAGCCCCACGCTCGTCCCTGCCATGGCATTGTAGACCATATGCGTTCCTGGCAGCGGAATCTTGACCGTCATCTCCTGACCAGGCATATGGATACAGCAGCGGATGCCATCAAGTCCTAAGTTCTGAATCTGGTCTGCAAAGATCTGGTTCTGATCGGACAGTCCAAAGGTGGATGCACGCTCTTTCATGCAGCACAGCTTCTTGTCGTCTCCATTGATAAAGATCTTAGCATCCGGCGCTGCATAGTCGAGCATCTCCATCTTTGCTTTTAAAATCCCATCCTGAGAACCTAGATACTCCAGATGCGCTACCCCGATATTGGTAAATACACAGTGCGTCGGCTGTGCCATCTTGCTAAGGCGATGCATCTCTCCAAAATGGTTCATGCCCATCTCCAATACGGCAGCATCATGACACTCATCGATCATAAAGATGCTTAGAGGAAGTCCGATCTCATTGTTAAAATTGCCGGGAGTCTTTAATACGCAGTATTTTTGGCTGAGTACAGAAGCGATCATCTCTTTGGTGCTCGTCTTGCCCACACTGCCTGTAACGCCTACCACAGGAATCGAGAACGTCTCCCGATACGCCTTGGCAGAATCTTTTAGTGCCTGCAAGGTGTCCTCTACAAGAAGGTAAGGACCAGCAGGGTCTGCAAGCTTCTGCTGACTCAAAGCGCACAGCGCACCTTTTTGATATACGTCTTTGATAAAACGGTGTCCGTCTGCGTGTTCGCCTGCAACAGCCACAAAGAGATCATCCTTTTTCACTTGCCGGCTGTCAATCACGACTCCCTGAATCTTATGATCCAGCAGATTCTCAGGGCCGTACCAGGTGGCATGGCAGGCCTGTGCAAATTGTCTGATACTGAAATCTTTCATAGATACTCCATCCTGCCGCCGAAAAGCGGTGTCTATTTTTTATATTTTTTTATTGCAACCTGTAAGATCCATTCACAGAGATCTGCATAAGAATAGCCTAGTGCAGTGGCTTCCTGCGGCAGCAGGCTGGTGGGCGTCATTCCAGGGAGCGTATTGATCTCCAGCGCATAATCTTCTCCGGAAGTCTCATCCAGCATAAAATCCACTCGTGCATAGCCTTCGATCCCTACTGCGCTGCAGGCTTCCACGGCGTGTTTTTGTATACGTGCGGACAGATTCTGTGGCAGCTTGGCAGGACAGGTCTCTATTGTGCTGCCTGCCTGATATTTGTTCTTATAGTCATAGAATCCCGTAAGAGGTGCAATCTCAATCACAGGAAGCGCTTGGCCTTCAATCACCGCGACGGAAAATTCCCGTCCGGTGATGCAGCGCTCGATCAGTATTGTGTCTTCATAGGAAAAGGCGTCTTTTAATGCTTTTTCTAAGCCGCAGACATGTTCCACTTTGTAGACACCCACAGAGGAACCGCCGCAGCAGGTCTTGACCATACATGGGAAGCCGATCTCATCAGGAAGAGAAAAGGATTCTCCCTTTTTCACGGTGATACTAAGCGGTGTCGGAATACCATAAGCTCTGAAAAATTGTTTGGTAATCTGTTTATCCATACACAGAGCGCTGCTTTGGTGCCCCGTTCCTGTATAGCGGATGCCCATCAGATCAAAGAGGGCCTGGATGCGTCCATCTTCTCCATTGGCACCATGAAGGGCTAAAAAGACCATGTCACACAACTGGCACAATTCGATCACATGTGGTCCTAACAGGCTCTTATAATTGGGACGCATGGCTATAATCCGGTCAAGATCTGGTGCTTTCTCCTGTACCTCACAGACAGAAGCAGCCCAGTCAATCTCTGCTTCAAACAGATGTGTCAGCGGGCCGGACGGATTGGAAAGTCCTAAAAACACATCCAGCAGAATCACCTGATGTCCTTTTTCTTTTAATGCCTGATAGATGCCTTTTCCACTGCTTAAGGATACGTCGCGTTCTGTGCTGATGCCGCCTGCTAGTACCACAATTTTCATAATCAATGCCTCCTATTGCTGCTGATGCCTGTCTAACATCTTCTGGATTTGCTGCTGTGTATATTGTCCAAGGAATTTTTGTTCTTCTTTACTTAGTTCCTTGGGATAGATGGGAGTCCCGTATTCCACTGTCACCTTGCAGGGCTTGATCCGCGGCAGATGATTTTCCCAGATCTCGGCAGAGCCGGAGATCGCGATGGGGATGATGGGGCAGCCAGTCTTAGAAGCCATCTTCATGCTCCCTTCCCGAAATGGCTGCATCGTTCCATCTTTGCTTCTGGTGCCTTCTGGAAAGATACAGACGGAGATTCCCTTTTTAATATATTCAATTCCGGTTAAAATAGTCTGCATACCGGCGCGGATATCCGTACGGTCCAAAAACAGACAATAGAGCCGTTTCATCCAGTCTCTTAATAACGGAGCTTTGAGCATCTCTGCTTTTGCCACATAGCCGGTAAGACCGGGGCACTGCGAGTATGTTAATAAAATATCAAAATAACTGTTGTGATTGACGATATAGAGCACCGCCTGATCTTTGGGTACATGTTCCCGGCCAATATAAGTGATGTCTGCTCCCGTCACCCACAGGATCAGCTTAAAAGCTGCCTGCACCATACGCAAGCAGCTGATATCGCGAAAATGCGGGTGAAAACGGCTGATGATCCATTCCACCAACAGAACAGGGATACCCAGGATCAGATAGAGAAAAAGGATCAAGACAACAAGTATAAATCGTATCATTTGCAGAACCTTCTTTCTATATGTGACATTATCCGAAGCGGCCGTAGAGTTCGGTTAGCTGTTTCAGTCCTTCTGCCATGCTCTGATCCAACAGTCCCGCGCGGAAGCGAAATGCCCAGTTGCCGGTAGGACTTCCGGGGATATTCATACGAGCTTCTGATCCCAGCTTCAGAAGGTCCTGTACTGGAAAGATGGCATATTTGGAGATGGTGCTCAAGCAAGTGCGGATAAAGTCCCAGCTGACACTGGAGGCATCGGTATTCATATAACGTCTGACCTTGTCACGGTTCTGTTCGGAAGTATGCGCATACCATCCGCAGCTGGTGTCATTGTCATGCGTGCCCGTGTAGCAGATGCAGTTCCGGGTATCCAGCTGATGGGGAAGGAATGTACTCTCTCCTCCCTCAAAACCGAACTGGAGGATCTTCATGCCCGGAAAATCGAACATATCCCGCAGGCGTTCCACTTCCGGCGTGATGATGCCCAGGTCTTCTGCGAAGATAGGCAGCTCGCCGTCTAATGCACTGCGGATGGCAAGAAACAGATCTTCTCCAGGCCCTTTTTTCCATTTGCCATTTAATGCAGTCTCTTCTCCATAGGGAACTGCCCAGTAGGCTTCAAATCCGCGGAAATGATCGATCCTGATATAGTCCACCTGATCTAACTGGTTGCGGATTCTCTCAATCCACCAGCGGTAGTTATCTTCTTTATGTGCTTTCCAGTCATAGAGCGGATTGCCCCAGAGCTGTCCGGTGGCGCTGAAATAATCTGGCGGTACACCGGCGACCTCCAGAGGATATCCCTTGGAATCCAGGCAGAACATCTCTTTGTTGGCCCATACATCTGCACTGTCCCAGCATGGAAAGATGGGGATATCACCGATGATGGCGATGCCTTTTTTATTGGCATACTCTTTTAGATCGTACCACTGACTGAAAAATAAAAACTGTACAAAGCGATAGTAGTTGATCTCCTTTTTTAAAAGTTTGGTCCACTGTGTGCGTTCCTGCTCATCGGGATCTACCAGCGTATCATCCCACTCATACCAGGGCAGGCCTTCGTGGTGGTCTTTTCCGGCCATAAACAGGCAGTAGTCCATCAGCCAAAATGCATTGCTTTCACAGAACGCGTCAAATTCTTCTAAAAGATTTTTGTCTGCGGTATGCAGAAAATGGGCATAGGCTTTTTTCAACAGCCCTGTCTTATACTTCAGGACTTTCTCATATTCCACTTTATCAAGATCAAATTCCGGAACTTCGGACAGATCCTCCTCTGTCAAAAGTTTCTTTTTTTTCAAAAGTTCGGGACTGATCAATAATGGTTGGCCGGCAAAGACGCAGAAACTCTGATAGGGAGAATCTCCGACAGTGGTTGGGCCGAGGGGCAGTACCTGCCACAGATGCTGACCGGCAGAGGCCAGAAAATCAATGAAATCATAGGCATCCTGACCAAGATCCCCGATTCCATATCTGGACGGAAAAGAGGTGGGATGGGCAAGGACGCCGCTGTAACGGTGGTTACTCTTATCTTCTTCTGAAACTTTGAAATGCACGAGATACTTTCCTCCTGATCTTATACTTGCATCTATTATAAATGATGCCACGGATTGCTCCGCATTTCATGCTCCCGCAATCCTAAAACACCTCAAATCCGCTCATTTTTCTGTGAAAAATGGCTACTTTTCGGTGTTTTGCGGGTCCCAAGTTCAAAAATCCTCTTGC
>CAJUGG010000027.1 GCA_910585995.1 uncultured Lachnospiraceae bacterium | reverse complement strand
TCGACTTTTTTTGTCCAAAGTATTGACATAGATCCAATAGAGACAACCACTGGATAATTCCAGCTTTCGGCCAAAAATTCAAAGGGATCTGTTTCTTCCCGATTATTTTTTTCTTGTACTACATTGGAATGATGCTCCAGAATTGCTGCCTGCTTTGGCAGATAGTCCCGGATGACTTTCACATTCTGGTCCAGAACACTTAGCAATGGGATGATAAAAATGATCCGCTTCTTCTTATATCTCTTTGATTGAAATAATCCAAGTACCTTGGCACAAAAGGCTGTCCTCACCGGACAGCCTTTATGCGTTTCTTCTATAATCCTTGATACGTCATACAAAGCATCGTAATATCATCAAACTGCGGGGCTTCGCCTACGAACAGATCGATGTCTTCTTTTACTTGCTGCAGGATCTGAAGAGGAGCAGCATTGGATTTTTTATTGAGGGAGGCTAACAGGCGCTCCCGTTCAAATTGTTCTTCTGAAAGGTTGATCGCATCAGGTGCGCCGTCGGAGTAGACGTAGATGCTGTCTCCTTTGTGCATCTGGATCTCATAGGATTCGTACTCCATCCCCGGCATCACGCCCATGACAAATCCATGCGGGTCGTCAAGCATCTCGTAGTCTTTGCCGTCTTTTTTCAGGATGGGATATTCATGTCCTGCATTGACGGCGGTCAGTTTCCCAGTGGAGAGTTCTAAGATGCCGAGCCAGACGGTGACAAACATCTCGGCTTCGTTATTTTCGCAGAGCTGGTTGTTGACCGCTTCTAAGATCTTGTGCGGGAGGTCGCCCATCTGGGCCTGGTTTTTAATCAGGGTCTTGGAGATCACCATAAATAAAGCCGCAGGGATTCCTTTGCCAGAGACATCCGCCACTACTAAGGCTAAATGATCTTCGTCCGTTAAGAAGAAATCATAAAAGTCTCCACCGACTTCTTTTGCCGGATTCATTGTTGCAAAAATATCAAACTCTTTTCTCCCTGGGAAGGCAGGGAAGATCCGGGGCAGCATATCGGCCTGGATCTGTGTTGCCACATGAAGTTCTGCGCCGATCCGCTCTTTTTCTGCGGTTACTTTGGTCAGATTGTCGATGTATAGGTTGATGTCTTTTTCCATCTGCAGAAGGGACTCGCTTAAGGTTTGGATCTCGTCTTTAGTGTGGACCTTGGAAAGTTCCGTCGACACTTGATGTTCTTCCTCTACGAAGCTTCTGGCCTCCTTGGCGATCAGATTAATGGGGGCGATGATCGAGCGGTACAGCAGATGCACATAGACGGCCAGACACAACAGCGTCACCACCATCATACTCAACACAGCGTGAGACACATATTCCCCCAATGCCTTTTGGAGAGTCGACATGGGGATCTCCACGCCGATTACTGCTGCTGTCTGCCCGTCTAGGACGATGGGATGAATGGCAGAAGTATTGTAGCCATAGGTACTCTTGGAGATAAAATAGCTGTCAGAACGCTCGCCGCTTCTGGCAAGTGCCACAGCTTCTGAAATATATTCCGGGTTGAGTCCGCTCATATCTCCGAACTGATAGGGTGTGACATAGCTGTCCATAATGTACGTCATGGGATTCCAGTCGGCTGTGCTGACGGCACTTGGGCTGTCTAGCTGCTCCAGATAGTAGTCGTACAGTTCCTGAACGTCTAACTGTGCCAGATAGATATCGTTGGCTCCCATATGTTCCCGTAGTCTGTCCATCTGTTCCTGAAGCTTTTGATAGCGTGGATTTTCCATCTCCCTAAGGAGCGTCTCTTTAGGAATGGCGCCTTCTTTATACTTTGTTGCCAGCTCGATATAGCGCCTAAGCTCTTCCTCCTCAAAATAATCCTGGAAAGTCTCTGCGATCTGATATGCCGTGTCATTGTACTGTTTTTGTATGTAGGCTCGATATTGCAGATATCCAATGCTGGTACATGCTATACAGATCAGCACCGCCAGGATGGCAAATCCTGCCAAGATTTTTAACACTAGCCTCGAATGTTGTTTCATGTTTATTCTATCCTCCTGTCAGATCATCACGATCAGCGTATTGAGTCCCAGGGTATTTTGATATTCTGTCTTTTTTGCCATCTTCATGATCATGCTGACCCCCAGATACTCCATCCCTGCTTCTGCGTATTCCAGCGAATTGTAGCGTCTTCCCTCAGAGCGTATACGCAGGATACCGCCGTCTTTTGTGCGCAGGATTCTCACTTCCATCGTGCCCTGATAATGCATGGATTTTTCTGCGATAATCACCATCAGCTCTTCCAAAGCCAGACTGATCGTCATCGTCTGCTCCTCGCTAAAGGAGTTAAAATGACAAAAATCCTGGATCTTTTCGCTGGCCTCACAGATGGCCTGTGTATCGCATGCCACCGTAAAATTGATACATTTTCCTTCTAAAAAAGCAGTCTCGTCCAGCAGATACAGACTGATCTTTCCCATCCTGACCTTTGCCCAGACAAGCCCCACACTCATCCAGATCAGAGCCGTCACGATCTCGGACAACCAATAAAAGATCCAGATATGGTCTTCTAAGGGGCGTAAAAACCATGCCAAAGTGACCGTAACCACAAGGACCCGAAGCACCGTGATCAGATTGGCCATGCCCGCCTGCATGATGGCATAGTAATAATACGTCATAATACTGTTGCAGGTGCCAAAGACCACGCCCACAGCCAGGCAGGATACGGCGAATCCAAGGGGCATCCTGCTGCCGAACCACAGGCCGATCCAGTTCCCGGAAAACACTAAGAATAACGCAAACATCAAAGACAGCAAGATCCCAAAGCCAAGCTGAAGCTTTAGAAGTTTCTTCACGGACAACGGGTCCTGTTCGCCCTGATAGATACCCAACATAGCTGAACCAGCTTGTGGAACCCCATTCTGGATACAGATAGAAAACTCATTCAGACTGTTTGTTATGGCAAACACGGCCACCATACTGCTGCCGCCCACCAGATTCATAATCCCATTGAGCAGCACGATCCGAAGCGCAGAGCATAGGTTATTCGCCGCCATGGGGCTGCCGTTTGTGATTATCTTCACAAGCTCCGCCTTCGTTGGCCGCACCAGATGAAACCGAAAACCATCTTTGGAAGTAATCAGATCATAAAAACTGATCCCGCAAGCGACCATCGTCGCCAGCACACTGGCCCACGCCGCTCCGCCGATACCAAGGTCAAATACAAACAAAAACAGATAGTCCAGCGCGATATTTAAGACGGTCATCACCATCATGGCAAATGCCGACTGGCTGGTTCTGCCTTCTAGGCGAAGATAGAAAAAAGGCACATAGAGCAGGAGCTTAAACACGCCCCCTAAAAAGGTGATCTGGATATAGGTCTTAACCATCTGCCAGGAATCATAAGAGCCAAGCCCTCTGGCGATGGGTTCTGACAACAGATATCCGGTGATACAGAGCAGGACCCCTACCGCCACACTCAGTTCTATGGCCAAACAATAATAGCGTTCTCCTCTCTCTGCCTGGTTGGCACCCAGCGCGGTTGCGGATTCTGCAAACGTTCCGGATGCGATTAAAGACCCCACCATACAGAGCAACAGATAGACGGCCAGACTCTGGTTGACACTGGCGATTCCCAGTTCGCCCATCTTCTGTCCCACTAAGATCCCGTCAAAGAGGACATTGATCGTCCCTCCCAAGATCGCGATCATATTGGGAAAGAGTGCCTTGTAATACACTCTGGCCAGCAGTTTTTGATCGGAATACATATGTTAAAGCACCCTTTCTTTCATATAGGCCACAATCTGCGGATCGGACAGATATTGAAGCGGTTTTTGATGGGACTGTCTCGCCATAAAACGCTCTTTGCACTGAAGATGTGTCCCTGCAGCTACTTGGCTGACCACAGGCGCCCCGATCAGGCCCAGGCCGCGAAGATCCTGATAGTCCTCATTTAACTTTGTTAAAATATGGTCAAATTCCAGGCTCAATTCTTCCGTCATCTCTTCTAAAGTCTCGATAAAGCACTGATAACGGCCGGGAAGCAGTGCTTTTTCATCATAGACACTGTACTCTAAGATCTTGATTCCCTTCCTCTGTGCCAACAGATCCACCGCTTTGGAGAGGGTTCCAAGATCCATCTTCTCTCCGGCGATATTGATCGCTTGATTTTTCCGAAAACAGATCTCAAAGACCGGCGCCTGCCCGCAAAATCCTGTCACTTTGATCACATCATTCAGCCGATAGCGATAGAGACCGGAAAAATTAGTCACCAGCACCTCATAGTATGTACCCACTTCTAGTTCCTCGATACGCCTGGGGGCGTTGTCACTGTCTCTTCCATAAGGAATAAATTCAAAAAACCCGCTGCGGGGCATCAGCACATTTTGCGTACTCTCCATCTCAGCGGTAATGGCAATCATACATTCCGAGGCCGCATAGGTAAAATAGTGAATCGGAATATGGCCTAGATAACTGCGAAGCATAGGTTCCTGCGCAGAAAAAGTGCTTCCGCCCACACCGCTGATACAGCGAAACTGCTGCCACAGTCGGGGAAGGATATTCTCAAATCCTCTTTCGCACTCGGTCTGTATCTGCAAGACCCAGTCTGCCTCTAATACAGGAAGGGCTAACAGCGCCTGTCTCACTTCGTCAGACAGAGGCAGCTCTTTGGGGATCTGCCGGATACAAAGATCATGCAGCACCTCTCTCCAGTGTTCTTCAAAGTACCTGAGAAACAATAAAATATCATAGAGAAAAAATGCCTGGATTCCTCTGAGATCCGGCGTGGACAATGCAATCCAGAGCTTGACATAGGGAACGTTTCCAATGCCTTTGGAAAATAACAATGCCTCTCCTCCAGCATAACGCTCCTTTAGAGAAAAGGTGCCCTGATCGTAGAGTTCTCGAAAATAAGCCGCAGATAAGATCGTATACCTCTCTTCTTTGGGAGGCTCCATCCGAAAGACGCTCATATGCAGAAAACGTCCGTTTTCTTTCTCGATCTCCGGCACACAGGCATACGCTGCATAATAGATGGGATCGATACATCGTTTTAACGCTTCTTTTGTCAGCGGAATCCGCTTCTGCTGTCCGGTGCTTCCGGAAGACAGGATAAAATGTTTGACCTGATAGGCAGTCAGCACCTGTGTCTCTCCCTGTTCCATCCGGGCGATTGCCTCCTGATAGTCGGCATAATCAGAGAGCGGGACTTTTTGCTGATAGGAGATAGGATCTTTGATTTGGTCAAATTGAAAGCGTCTTCCATAGTCGGTATCCTGATTATCGGTCATAAGTTTACGCAGATTCGCATGACTTATGGAGACTGCCTGCTCGCAGTCCTTGACAAAGTGTTCATACTCTTCTTGCCATCGATTCATATTATTTCATCCTTTCTGTCATAAAAGTCCCCGGTTTCTGGCCTCATTGACCGCAGCCGCTTTGCTGGTGACGCCCAGTTTTTTATAGGTCTCTTTATTATGGTATTTGATGGTATTTTTCGTGATGCCTAGCTGTTTGGCGATCTGCTCCGCCGAATAGCCATTAGCCTGAAGCCGTAAGATCTTCAATGCATTGGGCGGAAGGATGATCTCGCCTTCCACATGTTTTTTCAGATAAGAAGGATAAAAAGACGCCATCTTCTGACACTCTTCCAACACCTGTTTTTTATAGGCTTTGTCTGTCCAGACAAATGCTTCTGCCCGCAAAAGCGTTAAGACAGCGCCGCCTTCTTTGGAGATGATTCTCACAAAATGATAACTCTCTGCCTGAGAGATACATTCCTGCATAGGCTGCTTCCAGTCTCCCCATCCCATATGGTATAAAACGATCGAAAGCAATAACGTCGATTCTATATGAACATAAGTTCGCTGCATCACTTTTGCATAGTATAAAAGTTTCTGCAAAAGTCCAAACGCCTGTTCATATTTTCCATTTAACATATATACACGCACTTTGATCAAATAGCGCAGCCTCTCCATCGTACAGAACTCCTGATTCTCATCCGGCGCTTCCTGCATCCAGTCCTGTACTTCCTTCATCCTCCCCCGGTACATCGCAATCCAACATTCCACTGCCCGGATATTTGGCAGAAGCTTCACCGCTCCTTTTTTAGCCATCTTCTCAAAGCTTCTCAGCCGCTCCATAGCATCTTCTGCGTGTCCGCTTAACAGGGAAAGCTGCGCCAGTATCCAGACAGCCACAAAACACTGTTCTGTCTTTCCTACCGTCTCTGCCTGTATCCGGCCCTTTTCTGCCAGGGAGACGATCTCATAACTGTCCATGCCCTTTTCTAAAAAGCTCTCTGCCAGCGCCAGGCTCACCAGGCCTTTGCCGTATTTTCCCATTACAAAAGACACCGCTTTTCCGATGCTTGCCGCCAGTTCTTTATCTCGCCTGCTCCATTCGCAAAAGTCTTTTCCGCCGTTCATCTGAGAAGGCAGGTTGCTGGTGACGGAAAATTCCGGAAGCATCACTTTTCGTTCCCGCACAAGGGCATAAGCCTGTTTCAGGATATCTGCCAGCTGTACACTTCCCCGGTGAGGCAGACCGATATCCAGATAGAGAAGTTTACTCTTGGCCTCTTTTCTCTCGGCTCCTGTATGAGTATCGGCATATTGCTTCAGACACTGATACCAGCGCTCGCTCTCCTCCACATTCATCAGGATGGACTGCAGCATACTCATGCAGGCGATTAGTACGGCGCTCTGCATAATAGTATCCTCTGACAACGACAGGTAGTAATGACGCAGTTCAAAATAGTGCCCATGAGCGGGGTTTTGTCTGGCATTGACGATCAGAAGCCTGGAGATCTCTTCTTCGTCGTGACAGGCATTGTAAGCTTTTAACGCATGGGAGATCTCGCCTCTCATCTCATAGCAGTGTCCTGCATTACAATAGAGCCTGTGGACGCGCTCCTGCGTACAGGTTCGCGCCAGCCGCCGCCGCATAGACTCCATAAAACCGTATCGGAACTGATAGATTTTTCGCTTTTTCTCAAAAAAATCCCCGATTTCCATAGCTTGTTCGAGCAGCTGTTCCACATTGTTTTTGCCTGTGATCATCTGGGCCATCTGTATGTCAAAGGTTTCCACGATGGATAATTCCATCAGAAATTCCTGCAGTTCCAGATCCCACTGATCATAGACATGCGTCTCCAGATAATGACATAATTTATCTTTTCCTCTGAAAAATGCCTCTTCCATCTTCGCCTGATCCATCTCTTCCTGCCCGGCATCCATTTTCAGAAGTTCTAACGTCATCATCCGGTATACCAGAGGATTCCCATTTCCCTGCTGCCACAAAAGATCTGAGACTTGCTCTCCGGGATAGACGCCAAATGATTCAAAGTAGCTATCCTGTTCCTCCCTGCTCAACAAAAGATCCTTTTCTTCGATAATGCAAAACAGATAATCCACATAAAGAGGCATCAGCCAACGGGGGATCGGGCTTCTGGAGAGAAGGATTAGCCATACCTCGCGCTGCTGTGCAAGACTTTCCAAAAGCGGATAGATCTCCTCCCGAAGCTCCGGCTGTGTGATCAGATAGAGGTCGTCGATGACTATGATCTGCTGTTTTCCTTTTTCCGGCATCTCAAACTGCCATTTTGTATAATTCTCTGCCGAATAATATGCATACTTTCTGCGGCCTAAATAATCTTTTACAAATGAGGTCTTCCCAAGTCCGGTCACTCCGTACAGATACACGGTCTGCCCCATCTCCTGTGCTAATTTCATCTTTTTTGCCGCCTTTTTAGGACGAAAATATCTTGTACTAGGCATAATATCCCTTCCGCTTTCTTACTGATTCCTGTATCGTGCTGTATACAGTTCCTGGCTGATCCCGGTGCGTCCGATTCTGCGGTATTCAAAATCAATGGCTTCCACTAAGTCTTTATGCTCGATGGCCCTGTGCTCGGCTGCCGCCCGGTAAGCGGCGGACAGAGCTGCCGATTTGATGCCGCTGCCAGTCAGTTCTGCTACCTGTGCATAGAGGGCAAAGGAGATGTCCTTGGCTAAAGGCGCCTCTTTGGGAAATGCATGTTCCCACAAAAGGAGCCGCTCCTCTTCATTTGGCTGCTCAATCGGTATCATAAAGGTCATGCGGCGCTTGAATGCATTGTCAAAATTTTGCATCACATTAGTGGCTAAGATGGATACGCCGGAATATTCCTCGATCTTTTGCAGTAAATAAGCAGTCTCTGCGTTGGCATGGCGGTCGTTGGAGTTCGATACTTCGGTACGTTTGGTAAACAGGGCGTCCGCTTCATCAAAAAACAACACCGCATTGGAGAATCTGGCCGCATCAAAGATGGCTCCCAGATTTTTTTCCGTCTCTCCGATATATTTACTGCCAATTTGCGACAAATCGATGCGGTAGATCGAGAGTCCTAGTTCTTTGGCCAGTACCTGTGCAGTCATCGTCTTGCCGGTGCCTGGAGGACCATAAAGGACGATTGAGAGTCCTCTGCCATATGAAAGCTTTTTGCCAAATCCAAAAGTATGATGGACGACGCTTCGATAGCGGACTCTGTCGCACGCTTGTTGCAACAATTTCTGACTCTCTTTTGACAGCTTCAGATCTTCCCAGACAAAAGGACTTTCCAGACGGGTAGCATAACAGCCAAAGACAGCACTGCACTGGTTCTGAATCTCCTGCTCCAATTCTTTTTTCGAAATCAGAAACCGATACTCTTTTTCATTCGGGCACTTTCTAAGAGGGGAAGAGAGCATCAGACAAGTCAAGGTGTCTTTGATCTTCTGAGGCGTCAGATCATAGAGAGATACCAGTTGATCCAGGTTGATATCCTCCTCGAACTGCATCCTTGACTCCTCCATAAAATATGTCCAGAATCGTTTCTGCGCATCGGCATCCGGGGTATCCACACAGATCCGGTAAGAGATGCCCTGCGTCTTGATCTCTTCCATCCAGGCGGCATCCATCCCCACCAGAAATCTCCCTGTGTAATCCTGTAAATAGACGAGGATCTGTTTGATCTGTCCGCTCTCTTCCTGGCAGAGACCGCAAAGATCCAGATACAGGATCTGCTGCGCCAGCACCGTCTTTAGCACTGCTTCTTCTAAGATCTCCATCCGTTCTTCCGGGCTTCTCGTCAGCAAGCGTTTGCCGTAGATACATAAGACTTCCATTCCCAGGGCGTCTCCTAACGCCTGTGCCAGATATTTTTTCCCCGCCCCTGCTGCTCCTTTGAAGCGTATCAGTCCTTCTTCTTTTAAAAAGGTCATCCGGGTAAATACTTCTAGCAGACGTGATAACAGCTCCTGGTGGCAGATGATCTGCCGGGTGTCGCCCTGACACAAGATCTCAGCGCAAGAAGACATCGCTCCTAATATGTCCGTGTTTCCATAGAGAAGAGAAAGCACTGGTTTTTTCAGTGTTATCGGACGGGACAGTCGGGACATCCTGGGATTATCTTTTTCCGTCTTTAACAAAAAACGGTTGAGAAAGCGGTCTTCATCTAAGAGAATCCCAGGAGAATTTTCCTCCTCGTCCAAAAATAATGCACACAGATCATGCACAAGTCCTGCCGTGGGTTTGGCCATCATCGTTTTTTCTTCTTGCAGGACGCCGAAGATCCGCTCGTATTTTCGGCTGCGGTCCGCGCAGGCGGCCAGGAGAAATGCCATCACTTCCACAGGTTTCAGATCCAGAGACAAAAGTCCGGACAGAGGCATATCTTTGCCTTCTCCTCTTTTTTTCAGTTCTTTATAGATCATCCGTACCCTGGCCCTGCATGGAAATACTGCCTCTTCTCTTGGCTCTAACGACTTTACCAGCTCTTCGTCCTCCAGCAGACACCCAATCCGCATCAGACGCTCCGGCTGCCTGTGATCTTTCATCACCAGGCTGATCATGCAGAGCAGGTCGATAAAACGCTCCCAGGCGCTCCACTGCTCTGCCTGCGTAGCAAACATATGTTCTTCCTGCTCTGGAAAATAAAGTTCGATAAAACCATAAGTTTCTTCTTCTGTCTTTGGCATCCATATCCCCCTTTAACCAGCATGTTGTGCTTCAGCCATCTCGATCATCCGTATGAGTTCTCCTATCCTCTTGTTGTTCTTTTCTGCCGAGTTAAGCCGTCTCTGCTCTCCAGGAGCACTCATCTCCTGCAGATCGACGATCTGACATCTCTGCCAGAAGCTCTCCTCGCCCTGCTCCAAGTCGATCAAAACGGCGGCTTTCTCACCTTCTGTCAGTCTCTCTTCTTCGATGATTTCCTGGGTCACTTTGTTATAATACGCAGGCTTTGGCGTATCTAAGACCTGGAAGGTGGCGCCTCTTGGAATCAGCACTTCCATCTCGTCTCTGTAAGAGGAGTTGCCCGCGATATTGATCGCGCCTTTTCCTTCCATCCGAAACCGGAAGACCGCCCGGTTCTCGTCTTTTTCCTTGGAAAGGTTGTAAAAATGCATCGCCGTCGACGTCAGGAGCGAGGTACTTAAAAAGCTGTTTGTGACAAAGCTTCCTTTTTTCCTCATAGCGGAAGTCAACTTTCCTCCCCGGTAGGTGATGCCGCGAAACGCATGCGACATATCCATCCACTGCGCTTGGTATCTTCTGTCCTGTTCTGCCCGCAGCGGATCGTATTCTTCTAATTCCTCATGTCCTTCTTCTACTCTGGGCGCCGCGCTTCCTAAGACTTCCATCGCATCTGACAGCATCCGGTGAGAGAGCTTCGCCACTTCATATCCTTTTTTCTGCGACCCGATGACCTTCTTTTTATCCTCTTCGGAAGCATTGGCAGGAATGACTTTATCTAACAGCCAGACCCGGATGCGGCCAGCCGTCTCTCCGTATTTGTCGGAGGTATTCATGATTTTATACAGATTTCCGCTGTACATCTTGGCCGCATACCCATAGGCTGACTCTCCTTCAAAGATGTCCTCTGCATTTTCAGGATTCTTGATGCCCCCGTTTTCTCCATGGATATCCTTCATATGCTCGTCGATGATCTCCAGATAGATCGTCTCATGAGGGAAACGATGGTTTGGCGCGTATTCCTGCCGGATCAGTTCCTCAAACAGCGGGTCGATCGTCCGGTACATATTGGCAGCCTCAGACAGATCTTCCCGTCCCTTGACTCCGGCATTGTGAGAACCGACCAAGATCTCATACAGCGAATGGTCTCTGCTGCTGACCATCCAGGCAATCAGCGCCAGACGAAACATCAGAAGCTCATTTTTGCTGGCTCCTAAGAGGCGATAGGCGCCCAGCATCCGAAGCGTCGTCCCCGACGGTCCGGCCGTCTGCAGCATCCCTTCTGCCGTCACCGGCGTATCCATGCGAAAATAGGACTGTCCTTCTTTCCACATCAGGTTGCCTTTTTCATCCAGTCCGTTGATCATCTCCCGCTCGGATAAGCCGATATCCAGCCGCTCATAGTGCTCCAGTCCAAGTCCCTTCTGCTGCGCTTTCTTTTTATTGCTTCTATGAAACTTGCTGGAAAATGCCGCTGAGAAAGCCCTCTGAATCCCGGAAGTCCATCTGGTGAACCAGTTGCCTCTGTTTTTTAACTTGTCTTTGCCGCGCTTTAAGTCTCTGGCCATCGAGTAGGTGTCAAAGAGATCTTCTTTCTTATCATAATGCCCCATTTCCTTCAGAAGTTCAAATGGAATCTCAGTACTGACTCCCATATCATGCATCTGCTGCATATCTTCCGGCGTGATATTCAATAGAAGATTCTTTAGTGACCGGCTCTGTTCGATCTCCTCCTTGGTCTTGCCGCCATTGATAAACATCCCATTATAGAGCATCGTCATCTGCTCTCTTAGATTGCCGTCGGTAAAGACATTCTGGATATTTCCCCAGTTCAGACGGTCTGCGTCCGCCGGATTAAACAGCGGATAACTGGCGCCCTCTTCCAGATCTATCCCCAGCACGCTTGCCGCCTCCCGCGATTCGACGACTTCCCCCATCTGCCAGCGGCCGATTTGCCCGGCTCCGCTTTTGCTGTTTCGCTGAAGCAGAGCGCCTTCTAAGACTCTCCAGTCATCGGGGGAGCGGCCGCTTATTTGCTCCGCCACTTCCCCGATGGCTGCCAGATCTTCTGCCTGTTCCTGGTTGAGATTCTTCAGCCGATAGTAAGCAGTCAGCGTCTCGCTCAGTCTCGTAAGCGCCATAGTAGCTGCCTGCTGCACAGGGCTGCTGTTGTAGAGATTGGCAGCGAATTTGTCTTCATATTCCTGTGCCGTAGACTGCCAGTTTGGATGCTGATAGATGAGTTTATAAGCTTCCTTCGTATATGCATCCCCCATCGTGATCACTCCTTTTGTTCTGCTGTCTTAGGAACTTCTTCTGTCATCTGTTCTAACTGGTGATACAGCTCTTCCTTACGTTCATCACAGATCCGGTGGCGTCCGCAGATATCATGCTGGAACAGCGTGCGCTTTCTGGGTATTTCGTTCCACAGAGGCTCGTATTTTTCCGGAGACAGTACATCCTGGGAAAATGCATTTCTCATACGTACGAACACACGTTCTTTAGCAAATTCCTGGTTGTACTGTTGTAAGATCTCCTGGAATGCTGCCGGGTCTGCGCCCTCTTTCAAGCGTCTGTCTTTTAGAAGCGTCGGTAGATCCCTCATGATAACCGCTTCTTCTTCGCTTCCATAATTTTCTTTAAACGTTGGCAGCGTAAGCCCGGAAAGGGTCACAGTCGCATCCGGCTGCTGTTTTTGGATCTCCGGTTCTATGACTCTCTCCATGATCTCTTTATGAGGCGGATAGAGCCAGAGATTCTGCGCCTCTTTAAAACGGCTGAAATCATTAAAGATCCGGTCTCCTTCGCCGCTTCGGTACTCACTCGCACGCTGGTGATGCTCCATCATCAAGGCATTGAGATCATCGGTCAGCTGGTCAAAGAGCGCCCCGGTATCTCCGCCGGTCATGCTTCTCATAGCGTCAAGACGGTCAAGCATATTGGCGGCTGCCAGAGAATACCCCATCTCGGTCTTGTCAAAGACCTGCATCTCGCCGTTTTGCCGTACATGTTCTCTTAGTTCATCCAAAGCTTCGGGGGATGTGATGCCGTGTTCTCTTTGCAGCTCTTCACTCTCTAAGATCTGACGGTAGATCCCGTTGATCACCGGAAAATCATCCGTTCCCACGCCAAAATAGTTGATCGCTCCAAAGTCTAAGCCTTCCCGCCGCCATTGCCGCTTCTTTTCTTCCGTAACCTGAAATTCTTTCTGCAGGAAATAGACGGCTGCATCTCTTCTCGACATCGTCTTAGTCTCCGGGAACAGCTGATTCCAGGAAGGACGTTCCGTACCGGCTTCTTCTTTCCATTCTTTCATAGGTTTATACTTTATAAACCTGGTCAGTTCGTCAAATTCCACATCCTGATCATTGAACAAAGTATACCATTTTACGTCCAGATGCATACTGTTTGTGACTTCGATCAACTGATCTCCCACATGATTCAGCGCAATACCAAGATTTGCCACACCCATTTTATACTGAGAATAAGAGGTTTGATCCGAAGCGAAAAGATTGCGGGACATACCTTCTGCATGAGAACAGCCTTGATAATAAGATTCCAGCCGCACCAGTTCTTTATCTGCTTCATTCATCTCGTCGTACAGACCAAATTCTTTCGGCAGTTTGCGAATAAATTCACAAAAACATCCCAAGGTCTGCATATTGGTAAAATCATTGATAAATTCTGCCTCGTGGTCAGCGACCTCCTGCGGGGACAGAAGATACATACCATTGCCGTATTTGTTCTTAAGATACTGCATCTGTTTGACCAGTTGCTCTTTAAAGAGCTTAAGTCCCTGGATATTAGCCTGTTTGCATGCCTGTACTTCCTCTTGATTCGCAGGATCGGCAGGTCTTTGGCTTAAGGACTGCATCATCTGTTCTAACTGTTCCCGCGACATATGCTGGATTGCCTTCCATCTGGGTAGCGTCGCCAAAAAGCGGCAGAACGTATCTCCCATATCATAGTCGTCAAATCCCACGATCCGATAGTTTTCACCGATCATTCTATCATAGATGGGATCTCCCTCCTGATTATGCGCCCGGAAATAATCTGCATGACGGGAATCTTCGATCACACCTTTCGTTTTTCCATATTCTGTCTCGGAGTGATGTTTTAAAAACAGATCCTTTGTCTGTTGAGCATACTGCCATTCCTGTGCGGTCATAGGTTCCTGATAGTTGTAGAGCCACCGATAATGCTCTCCATTTCCTGCCACATAGTCCGCGGTACGCAGGCGCTCTGCCTGCCACAGCATAATGGACAGATTTTTCTGCTCCGGCGTATCTTGTTCCTTATATTTATGAGAGATTTCAGAATTATAATGGGTTCGGTAATATGGATGAGTGATCACTTTTTTCTGCATCCTGTAATAATCCGTAACCTGCTCTAAGATATTGATCTTGAACTTCAGATCTTCTGTCTCATCCTCTGTCAGATGTTCGGTCATCTCCGGATGCTGTCTGAGCAGATATTTCATCGCATCGGTCTTGGCCGCAAGTTCTTCGAGATGTGCGCTCTCTTTGGCAAGTGTGGTATCTGTCCGAAGATCTGCCCTGACGGGAAGATCCATAAACTGCCTGATACAGTTCTTAGTCTGTTCCTGTGTCAGCGTCCGTCCTTCTGTCTGTTCCGGAAATAATACCTGATTCTCCTCGGCATTGTCTGTCAGATAGGCAGAGAGTGCCCACAGATCATCTGCTTCACAGGCCGGAGGAGAAGTAAGATATTTGGACTGTCGTTCCTTTACGATCTGGTCCCATTTTCCTTTGGCTTCTTCCATGACTTTCGCATCCATATCTTTTTGCCGCAGTCTGGAACCACGCATTTTGATGCGCATCGCTCTTTTTTTTGCGCCGATATTTTCTTTAAAAGAAGTTCCATAGGAGTTTTCGCGGATCGTGGTTGTCGGCACCTGGATCTGGCAGCTTTCCCGAATCTGCTGGGTCCTCATATCCCGGATCTGCTGTCGTCTTCTGGCTTCCTCCCGCGCTACTTCTGCCTCTGCATCCTCGAAGACCGACCGCATACCTTCATAGATCTCTTCTTCGGTCTGTCTGTCTTCTAGTATCTGTGCCTGCTGTATCTCCTTTGTCTGCTCTGTCTGGTTTAATAATCCTTTTGGCATCTTTTCACCTCCATCCTCTCAAAGATCAATAGAAATAATATCTGGTAACGGCCTGCCCCTGAAGGACAGCCTTTTGATCTGTTAAATTTTTCACTAATTTTTCCGTCGCCTCTGTCAAAGCATTGATATAGATCGAAGAAGAAGCACTGCAGCGCGTCTTCAGATTTTCATAGCTGGCCTGAAACAGATGCATCATATCCACCGGAGACGCGTCTTTGAATACACAGAAATACGACAACAAAAAATCCTCTTCCAGTTGTTCAAACAAGATACAGCCCGCAGGCTCTCCTTTTTTGATCAGCAGAAAACTTGCTTCTGGATCATACATATATTTGACTTCCAATTCTGTTGTCATCTCCTTGTCTTCTTGCAGATGCTCTAACTTTTTAGTAAATTGATTCCAGGTCTTAGCGGTGACTTTTGACAAGGGCACCACGGCTTTTTTCAGCGTGTTTTCATCGGGCTTTTTACCGAAATACTTCGGCGAGAGATCCGAAAAAGCGGTCCGGTAGACCGGGCTTTGGATCTCATCGAGCGTAAAGAGATTCTTGGAGAGACAAAGGTCCAAATCCTCTTGTTCTTTCGTCCGCGCATACTGGCAGATCGTCATATCTATCCCCTGTCGCCTGCCAATCTCGTGAAGTACGCTCAATAGCTCACTGGCCATCCCTCTTCTGCGATAGTCTTCTGCCACATACAGATACCTAAGGGCCAGGGTCGATTCCGCTTCTTCGGATACCGCCAGTATCCCGCAGGCTGTGCCCTCTTCGATGGCTCCCAGCACCAGATCTGCCCGCTCCCATTCTTCTTTTGGCATCAGTGGTTCAAAATAGGTCTGATTTTCTTCTCTTACAATTGTAATATCCATCTTGTTTCTCCTGATTCTGTTTCTGATCTTCGTTAAAAAAGCAGCAATCTACAGCCCGACCAACGAGGCATACGGCTCAAAGTCCGATCTGGTAAACACTTTTCCTGTCTTGACAAATTCATAACGAATGGCCTGAAGATAATGCTTCATACAAACCTCCTTCCCATCTCCGTCGGCGGCGGCCAGAAAAGCGGCGTTTAAGATGCAGTTTTTGATATTTCCGCCCACGAACTCAAATTTCTCTGCCAGAAAGCGGATATCCACGTCCTCCCCAAGCGGGGTTCCTTTGGGAATCGTAGTCCTCCACAGCATCTCCCTGGTATCTGCGTCCGGAAACTGAAATTCCACGATGTATTTCATACGCCGGAAAAATGCCGGGTCAATATTGTGCTTATAGTTGGTGGCTAGCACCGACACTCCGTCATACGCCTCCACCTCTTGCAAAAGCAGTGCCGTCTTATTGTTATTGGACGCCTGGTTGCTGCCCCCGTCGTCAGAACGCTTGGCAAACAGCGTATCGCACTCGTCAAAAAATAAGACCACATTGCATTTTTTTGCCTCCCGGAAGATCATTGAGATTGATTTTTCTGTCTCTCCTACATATTTATCGATGACTTTAGACAGATCCACCCGATAAAGTTCCAGATTCAGCTCATGGGCGATCACCTGGGCACACATGGATTTTCCCGTACCAGGCGCCCCGAACAGCAAGATCGAAAGCCCTCTGCCATACGGATATTTCTTGGTATAATCCCAGTTGTCATAGACCTTTTTGC
Organism: uncultured Lachnospiraceae bacterium; assembly: GCA_910585995.1. Taxonomy (GTDB): domain Bacteria; phylum Bacillota; class Clostridia; order Lachnospirales; family Lachnospiraceae; genus Hominiventricola. The sequence goes on along the minus strand of CAJUGG010000027.1, from coordinate 21,384 downwards.
GAAAATTCATCTGGTCAATCGCATGTTCCAGAGTCTCCCGCTGATCCTTGTTCATCACAATGTCTTCAAATCCAAAGTTTGCCTTGACCTTCGTCGCCTTCTGCGTCAGCTCCGAACTCATCTGGTTGTTGCATCCCCGAAACAGCGTCGCTCTTGGGATACAACTATCCTGGTCCATTGCCGCAAACCCTTTGGCCTGATGAAGCGCTGCCTGGATCTTTCCCGGCGTAAATAAGAATTTCGTCGCCATCTCCGAAAGATCCACATCCGGGCTGAGCGCATACTCCTGTGAAAAATGTTTCCAGCAATTCTCACGTTCCTGATTGGAAGGAGTCGGAAGCTCCAGTTCTGTAAACTCCTCCTTTGTCATCTCCCGAAGCGCTAACTTCTCCTTACTCACTGCAAACACCAGGATATCATGACGGATCAGTTTGGCAAATGCCAGATCCATATAGCCAAAAAATTTATCCTTCTCATCCTCCCGATACACCAGATCATCCAGACAACAACAAGCTCCCGTCAGAATACATTCTCTCGTCACTGCCCACAGCGCTTTCTCCACAAACCCAAAATCATACACAAACAGCTTTTTACAGTTGATCGAGATCGCCCGCATCCCATGCCTCTGACAAAAATGCCGGATAAAAAATTTCCTGCCGCTCCCCTCATCTCCATAATAAGAAAAGATCCGGACTCCATCCCCATAAGAGATCTCCATCGCCTCCAAAATCCCCTGATTCGCCAGAATCGGTCCTAACTCTTCTCCATCCTTTGTTAAAATTTTCATAAACCGCTCATAATTCTCATCCAGCTTCATCGGATATTTTCCAAACAGATAGTCAATCATCCGCTTATCCGGTGAGATCAGCGTAGAAAACGGCATACTGTTCTGCACCTTCAGATTCAGAATCGGCAACAGCTGCTCCAGACAGACGGACATATCCCCATACGCCCCCGTCACCGAAAAATGATCTCCATAATATAACTTTGCCGCCGCCTCAATCGTCGGCAAAGGCAATCCCCCATTCTCATTGATTACCTGAAATACACCCGCATAATCTGTCTGCGTCGAAGCCAGAATCCCGCAGACCAGACAAAACACTGTAAAATTCTCAAACTCCAACTTCTCACAGATCTCATAAAACGCAAGCCCAATCCCCTGCTCCTTAGAAACCCTCGCTCTCTCCTGAATGTACTCCATCATCTCCCCCACAGACTCCACGAGGACTTCCTCTTCCCCTTCTTCCCCCTGCCTCTGCTCCTCAATAAACTCCCCAAACAGATCCCACAGCTCCTGATCTTCCTCTCCTTTCTCCTCCTCTTTTTCAGGACTTAACCTCAAGAACCGATTCAGTTTTTCCATACAAGTATCATGCGCAATCTCCAGATCTGGATATAACACATTCTTATATCCTCCCTGCTCCGTAGCAAAGACCTCCTTAAGCCCCCTAAGATACCGATTCATCCCCTCGTTCACGCAGGCAAACAGATACTCCATATATTCCTCATAACTGTCAAACGCACTCGCTCTAAGCCCCTGATCAAACATCTTTTCCATAGTCCTGCTCCTCTTATCTATTCTTCATCCATCCGAAAAACCGCCATCTCATCAAATACACTTTTACTCGTATTAATCCCCTCCCCCATCCCAGACTCAAACACCCCCGGCTCCCGATTCTGATCTCTTATCCTCTTCCTGAGTGCATACCTATACGTCTCTTCTTCCTCTTCCCATTCCTCTCTCTTCCTTTTCTGCTTTTTCTTTGCATCCTCAATCAACCGATCCGTCACCCTCATCCCATCTCTCCCCTATCTATTTTTATATTTTTCATCTTTCCCTTTTATCCCCCTATACACCCCTCCCCAGTATAGTATATATTCTCTTTCCGGCGTCCTCTTGCCCATCCTTATGCTGTCAATCCCCTCAGAATTTATGATTGTCAATTTTTTTATTCCATGTTATGATAATTACGAAATTCCCACAAAAGGAGAACCACATTATGAAACGATTTGAAAGAGAAAACAAACTTCCTCCATACGCCGTTGCCACCCTCTACATCTCCATCGGCTGCATCATCTGTACTGCCCTTTTTCTGTACGGCTCTTCTCTGTCAAAAAATTCCACCACGGTAGTTCCTGCCTTATTCCAGCCCCGCGAAGAGTCCGCTTCTTTAGCACTTGCCGACACCACCACTTCCTCGACCGACACCCCTGTCACCGATACTTCCGCATCTTTTGATGCTGAAACCCCCTACTACGCATTTACCACCCTCAACACCAAAAGCTCCCTCCACGTCCGCATACAGCCCGGTATGGACGCCGAGATCATTGCCCGTCTTGCTCCGAATACTACCGGCTATGTCATCGAAAAAGGGGATGCATGGAGCCTGATCTCAACAGGTGACATTACAGGCTATGCCTCTAACCAATATCTTCAATTCCGGGAGATTCCAAAAGAGGAATATCCTTTTCCATAGTCAGGATATTGTATCCATCCTCATATCGATACTCCATTCGGTCCATATATTGTTTGACCATATAGATCCCAAGCCCTCCGATCTCCCGTTCTTCGGCGGACAGATCCAGATCCGGGTCTTCTTTTTCCAGAGGATTATAAGGAACACCTCTGTCTTTTAAGACTACTTTACATACCTTTGGATTCTGTGTCACTTCCATCTGAACCGTGGCTTCCCCTGGTTTTCCCTGATAGGCATAATGTGCGATATTTACATAGATCTCTTCCACTGAGATCAATACTTCTGTGCGTATCTCTTCCGGGCATCCGCTATTTTGCAGATGCGCTTCGATCGCGTCTAACACGGTATACAACGTATCATCACTGGCCAGAAGCGTCAGATCCTGCATCTTATTCATGTTCCTCCTCCTCTTACGACAGCGCAATCTCCCGACAGACAAGTCCCTGTGCGCTCTCTTTGTCATGTGTTGCCACGATTACTGTGATCCCCTGCCGATGTACCAGTTCAAAAAGCTTCATCAACTCTATAGACTCCCCTGGGGAGAGGTTTCCGGTTGGCTCATCTGCCAATAAAATCTCAGGATAGTTTACCAATGCCCTTGCCAGGCAGACTTTTTGTTTCTCTCCGCCGGATAACTCTCTGGGAAACCGATTGTAGAGATGGGTAATCCCAAGGAGACTAAATAAGGAGGTAATGACCGTCCGGTTGCTTTTTTTCGTACCGCCTGCGATTAGTCTGGCAAGCTCTACATTTTTATACACGGTCTGTTCCGGGATCAGATAATATTCCTGAAAGACAACACCCAATTTTCTCCGATAGAGCGGAAGCTGCTTTGCACTCAGTTCTCCAAGCTTTTGATCCAGTACCTGGATCTCCCCGGATGTGGGTTCGGTCTCTTTTAGCAAAAGGCGGATACAGGTACTTTTGCCAATTCCGCTCTCTCCTGTCAGAAGGACAAATTCCCCCGTCTGGATCACTTCACAAAAGTCCTGCAGAACCGGATGCTCTTCTCCCTCATACTGTTTGGTTACATGTGCAAACTGGATCATAACACTATTCAATAGTCAGCATCTTGGAAAAACCAGTCATGGTAAAGACTTTTTTGACTGCCTCCCGTACATGGACAAGTTTCATGGTGCCGCCTTTGGAGCTGGCGGTCTTCTGTCCGATCAGCAGGGCACGCAGTCCGGAACTGGAGATATAGTCCACCTGTTCCAGATTTAGAATCACGGTGCTGCCTTTTTGAAACGCTTGCAGTATATGTTTCTGAAGCTCTGGGCTAGTGTTGGTGTCCACCCGCCCCTCAATGTCCAACTGTATCATACTGTCTTTTCTGGTCTCTGAAATTGTCATAATGCGTGCTTCTCCTTATTAAAGTTCCGCAGATCTTCTCCCAGTATCTCCTTGCCAGAGCCATTTTGTTCCGCTTCGCTCCTCAAAACGGTTCTGCGTACTGTCCGAAGATCTGCTTTTTTTTAGAATATTATATCAGGCAGATCGATCCATCCATCTGCCTTGCTTCATCTAAACTACCTTTTCCCTGCCATGGTATTTGGGCGTTGAGGTCTAAGTAGGTGTAAGAGTCCAAGATGCTGCTCTTTTTCAGGCAAACGATATGCAGGCGGGAACGGATCGGGCAAAATTGTTCCATCAGAAATAAAAGCTGCGATTTTTTCACCTCGGTAAGCGGTGTGTGGACCAAGATGGTCACATCGTGAACACTCTGCCCATAGAGCCGGTTCATCTGCTCTAACTGTTCCTGCTGGATATAGGCGCTCATCACATTTCGCTCGATCACCAGTACATTCTCTTTTAAGAGAATCTGTGCAATCTGCTCTAAAGCCGCTTTGGTGCCTTTGATGCGGCCTAACGCAAAAGCTTCTTTTACCAGAGTGCGCAGTGTCTCCTCTTCTAAAAAATTTTCCCCCACATCCAGCCCCAGCCAGCTGGCATAGACGGGAAGTAAAGAACAGGGACAAGTGTCCAGATCCAGCAGCTTTGGCAGATCTTCGATCTTTTCCTGAAAATCCTGATAGATACTGGAAAACACCGACAGATAGCGGTGAAAAAAACTGTTTTTTTCCTGATAGATCTCCGGAAAGGTCTGCATAAAGGGGTCCCCTTGTCTGTCTACCTGCATCCTGGATACGGTATACATTCCTTCTCCCATCACTTCCAGTACCAGATAGAGATACCTTCCCTGTAACTCATAGAGGAGAACATCTGTTTGATTTACAAATTTTAAAAATCCGGCTTCTTTTAAAAACCTGCGTTTGACTGCATGGGTTTCATTGGGATCACAGAGAAAGTCTTCAATCTTCACAGGTTTTTGATTGCGATAGAAGGAATCCTCATCAAATGCCGCTGCATACAGATAACTGACCATATTTTCTGTGCCAGCCGCCTGCATGTGCAGCCTCCCCCAAAAAGCCTCCTTTTCTCCGCCATCGATGGCTCTAAGATACAACAGATGCACCGCCTGCTTAGGGTCTGTTCGCAGGGTTTCGTCTTCCTCTAAGATCCAGCCTGGATGCCATCCTCTCTGTATGCGGTTTTTTTTGATGGAATAAGAAGCGCCTGCCATGTTCTATGACCTCCTTTTTGGTGTCTCTATCCGGTCTGCAACAAGATATTTCCTGCATAACACAGACAGTTTTCATTGGGCACAATATCTGCTTCTATCAGCTTTGCAAGGCCCGGATTCTGCGGGTGCAGCGACAATTCATAAATAAACTCCACACATTCGAGCGCCTCAATCTCATGGAATACCTGGTCAAATTTTAACACTTCCCCAAAGTTGCGCCCAGAATGGATATAGTCAATATTTTTACGGATGACCTCTTCAATCAGCGTCAGACTGTTCTCATACTGCCGCTTTACATAGATCGTGCCCTGTACATCAACGGGTGTATAGACAGGATCTGCGATCTCAATGCGCGTGGTCAGAAGCCTCCTGTTTTCCAGCTGTTTTTCAATCGCCTGACGATAGACCCTCGACAACTTGGGAAATGCCTCATCTGTCCCCGGCATCACGGCAATTCTAACCAGGTTATTCTCCCCGTACAGATAGGCCTTGACTTTTTGGATGCAAAGCTTAGGCGTCTCCATCACCAACTGCTCATAATCTCTGGCAGTCACTGCCACAAAAGGTCTTTTAAGATCTGCTAAAAATCGTCTTTTTACCTCGTCTAAGGTCTCCCGATAGCATCCTTTGACACCTGGGCAGGGATTGTAAAAACGGACAGAAGAAGGCAGTCCCACTGCTGTAAATACATTATCTGTACGTACATTCCCTTCTTCTCCTCTCATGACCCCAAGCGTACCGAGATAGAGGGTGGCTCCTATATAGTCTCCGGCTTCTTCAATCAGCAGATAGCCATCATTTTCGTACAGATCATACCCCAAGTCCGTCTCACCATAACGGCCAGGACGGACAAAATCATAGATCATCTCTCCATTAATATCCGTCCGCTCCGCGATAATGCAAAAAGATTCTGCCACAATATGTCCCTTGGGCAGCCGTATCATCTGATGATCACAGCCAAGCACTGTTCCCAGTGCATATTTTCGCATCATCTCCTCATTGTAGACTACGATCTTAATAGCATTTTTCACCTTGGACGGCCCATATCCAAATCTGCGCTTGTCAAACATCCAGAGGATCTGTCCGTCCTTTGTCTCTTTGGTCTCATAAAATCTCCCCTTTTCCCCTAGCAGACGGGCCGGCTCATATCTTTTATAAGAAGAGCCTTTTTCCTCTTTGCAAAATATGGTACAGTATCCGTCTTCTGTCAGACTCTTAGGAAGGCTGGCCGAAGTCACGCGGTTAAAGGTATAGCAGGCAGATAAGGTCTCTTTTTGCCAGGCTTCAAATAAAAATCCGTCGATCTGTATCAGTTTGGGCGGCACATCATACTCTGCTTTTACCAACGTGGCCCGGATGGTATATCCTTTGTCGGGCGCCTCCTGCCATGGTACAGCCTGTGTGTCCGGCAGCCGCATCCGGATCTCACCGCTTACCAGCAGTCCTTTGCTGTCGTCTCTGACATGCATCTTTACAAATCCCTGGTCGGTATAGCACTCCCACAAAAGCTGTGCAAAGGTGCCGTCTCCTTTTTCTTCAAAAGGATTCCTGCTCCTGTGTTCTGCTGCTGTCACATAGAAGATCAGTTCTTCTCCTGGGTCCGGCAGTGCATCCATCGTAAACAGCAGGCTGTCTCCGGCCTTAGGATGCTCTCCAAAGACGCGGGCCGGAATACGCACTTCTCTGTCTGCCAGATAAGAAAACTCCTGTCTCTGCCCATGAAAGAGGCCATAGACGCCGTTTAAAGCGCCCCCATGGAGGCGTATGCTCCGATTGGTCTCAAAGCACAGATCTCCTAACCGAAATTTTTGATTGACCGGCAGAGACATCGGCTGCATCTTCTGCTCTGCTGCCAGCAGGATCCTGGCACATCTGCTTTTTCCCGCTTCAAACCCCAACAGCTTCAAGAGCATCTTTAAGACTCCCGGCGTCATCTCATGGATCCGGCTTAACTGAAGCGCCTCAAAAGCAGTCAGGTTCTCAAGGATGGTAATGCCAGGGTCCGAGGGCTGAAAATTGGTCCACTCCTGAGAATAAAAAGGAATCTGCATCTGTGCCTCTGTGATCAGCTCCTCATAGGTCTTATCCTCCGGGATTCGATAATTTAGCATATCTGTCTTGTACCTCCTTAAGCGACTACCTCTCCGAAAGCAGGATATTTACATGGTGATCTCCGCTGCAGCAGATCCGATAAGGATCTGCTGTCAGGTCTTCTAAATCCACTTCATGGGTTCCTGTCTGATCCGTGTATACAACCGTCACCACCAACTTACGGATCACCGCCTTTTTCTTTAACACATGCAGTCTCATCAGCAACTGAGACCGCCTGGGCATCACCCCGATCTCCCATCCAAGACCATGCTGTCCGCTGACGGGGTCTAAATACTGATCCAGGGATTCTTTTAAAAGATTCTGGATCTCAAAGCCGTCATCCATCTGTAATACCTCCACCCACAGATCTACACAGACCCTAGCAAAGATGGGTTCCACAATCGCCAGATCCTCTGGCGCAATGGTCAGCTCACAGTGTTTTTGCAAATGTTCTTTTAACAGCCCTGCCACATTGTGAAAAGAATACGAACCCGCTTCAAAATCTTTTAACAGGATCACAAAGGTAAGGGCATTGTCCTGGATCTTTTGATCGATAGTTCTGCCCGCCACGCAGCGAACCTTATCAATGGCATCGGAAAAATTCAAAATCTCCTGCACATAGTCGTCTGCAGAGATCAGTTTTCGTCTGGATTTTAAGATATTCGCCCCTCTTTGCAGCGCGCGCTCCATGCTTTCGATACTGCTGCCGCCGTAGGCTGTTACCGGATTGGTGATCTGGTCCACAAACATCAGATTGCCCATGGCTTCATGAATACGCCCCGGACCCACATTGCCCTTTTCCCCGTTGCAGCAGCGGATCAGGACTTTAAAAGCCACATCGTCCAACACGGACGGTAGCTTTGTGCGGATACCATCTCCAAAGATCAGCAGACTGTTTTTGCGGTCCAGCAGATAAGAACGTTGGGAAGGTGCCTCTTCGAACTGGTCGCACTCCTGCCATTTCACATAAAAAGATGCGATATTTCCCAAGGGGTCGTATTCGGCGCGCACTTGTTCCTTTTTTTCCTGCAAGAGCTTTTGCATCTGTGCCTGCGTATAGGTATCTCTTTCATTGACCCAAAGCTCTGCATCTAAGATATCCGGCACGCCTAAGTTGACACTCATATCCGGCCTGGATTCTTCCAGATAAAAATCTTCCTCTTCCCGGCTCTCCACATTGATCACCTGTACGGCATTCAAACAGATCTCTTTGATCATAGGCAGGGTATCTTCTGAGCGATTTTCTTCTGTGGACGTCCTGCTTAAGCAGATCCAGTAGGCTTTTTTTCCTTCTAGTGTCACTGCATGCATATCTGCCTGCGGCATAAACATCACCGTCCCGGAGCGGGACAGATCCGCCGTATAATCCAGCACTTTCATCTGCCGAAACCCCTGTCTGGTACTGTAGGAATACCGGCACTTGGTCCCTTCGAACCGGATGCCTTCCTCGATCTGAAACAACAGGCTGACAGGGCCGGATTCCATCTTTTTTGAAAACCCCAGATACAGAGCGTCTTCCTGGTATTCGCCTCTCAAAAAAGCAGGGAACGAAAGGCCCTGCTTGACCTTTGGGGTCAAATCTATCCTTCTGGTGCCTGCGATGGATATCAGGCGTTGAGGTTCCATATACCGGCCTTCATAAGAAAAGGAGATCTTAAGATGCTCGATATGAGGGTAGTGATGGATACAGGGGCGCATATAACAGTTGTCGGATTTTAACAGCCTGATCCGGATACATCTGCCCTGGTATGCGCCTGCCTCCACTGCCTGCCAGTCCTTTGGGCACAGAAAAGAGATCTCATATCTGCCAAACTGATCCCCGGAAAACAGAGCGCGGATCTCTTGCGTGCAATCCAGTTTTTTCCATCCAATTCCGTTAAAATATTCACAAGAAATCTCTTCTGCCCTCGCATCTGCCGCAGAATCCACCCAGATTACTTTGGGCTTTTTCTTGATAATCTTCAGCTCTTCCTCTTCTGCCCGCATCTGATGCAAGATCCGGTGTTCGAGATAGGAGACATCAAATGTCAGACTGACCAGCGCCCCTGCTTTTTTAAAATAATCCTCATGGCCAATATAGCACTCCTGATAGAGAGACAGCGTATCTCCAAAGAGATCAAAGGAATCCACATCAAAATCGGTACTGCCATTGTTGACAAAAGCAGCAGGCACAGGCTCCCCGCTTGAAGAGACCTGGATGTGAGAGATGCTATAATCCTCTGCTACCGGCGCTTCGGTCTGAAGCACCAGCAGACTATACGAGCGCTGTTCTAATAAAACAGGCGCATTTTTCTTCTCTTTTTTCAGGATCACAGTCTCCAGATCCGTCTGTACTTCCACCTCTTCCACCGGACAGAGACCCTCGCTGGTATAGTAGTAAAAGCGGTAGATCCCTTCCTGAATCTTCTGCATGAGAGTTTCGTTATCGACGATTTTTATGTAGATTGGGTTGTGCTCCACATCCAGCGCCGCCGCATGATAAAATAACAGTGCGTTTCTCTGAAGCGTCTTCTCCTGTCTTCCAAAGAGGCGAAACGCACTAAGCTCTGTCTGTATTTCTGCCTCTTCCTCCACGATGGCCTGTTTTGCAAAAGATCCTTTTAATGGAATGATGCTCTCCTCTTTTTTCAGTGTCATAAACGCATAGTCGAGCGTCGCACTGGTCACATACAAGTTGTGTGTCGTCTCAAAGATGATCTGGTCTTCTCCGTCTTCGGTATCTGCCAAAAGCTTGGTGCCTCTGTGCACCTCCACGCCTGGGATCGTATCCTGTACCAGCCTAAGCAGCACCGTGGCGCTGGCCGGCCTTGCAGGCAGCAGGGAGATCCCTAAAAGATTGACAAATTCCGCGTGATACTGATGGAGCACCTGGTTGTACTTTGTGATGCTTCCTTCCATCTGATGGGCAAAGATCTTGCCGATGACAGAACCGATATCCGGATGTTCCCGGTCAAAATGCCACTCCGGCGTATAAGAAGCTGCCAGTTCTTCTATACGCTCTTCGATCTCTTTTGCCGTCCTCTCGTCGATCTTCCACTCGTTATTATTCCTCTGTTTCATATTGTTCTGGCTCATATGCTTCTTCCTCGGATGACACATTCAGATAAAAGGGGATGATCAGCTGATCATGCTCGCTGCTGCCCCGGATCACATAGTCAATATGCACCAGAAGACAGCCGTCTTGTATCTGTTCGTCTGTGGTGATGGATACGCTTTGTATCCGTGGCTCATTGGAGAGGATCTGCTCACTTAATGAGCGGATCATCATATGGATCGATGTATTGTTGATATCCATAAAGGTGTAGGACATCAGATCACTTCCAAAGTCTGGCCTTAAAAACCGCTCGGTTTTCTGCGTCATCAAGATCAGATAGACCGATTCTTTGACGCTTTCTTCCTCGGATGAGACCATAAATCTCCCCGTGGCCGGATTGATCTGAGGAGGAAATTTCATCCCCATACCTAATGATGGATTGCCTGGCATCTTAACTTCCCCCTATCCTAATTTAATCGGTGTGCCTGCAAGGCTTGCCAGTCCGCTGCTGTTTAACTTCAGTGCGGCATTGGCTTCCATGGAGATATTTCCGGCCTTGCATTTCATCGCTGTATTGGACGACAAGTCGAGCGTCTGGCTGATCTCAAAAGATACCTTCGTGGACTTCAACTGGACGCTTCCGTTGCTGCCGTTTAAAATCAGTTCAATATTCTCTCCCACCTGGATGGTCAGTTTTTTCTCTGCTTTGATCTGCATCTGTCCGTCTTCGGTCTTCATCAGGAGCTGATTCTTACCTTCTTCGTCAGACAGCACGATCTGATGTTTTTCATTGTCAAGTTCTAAGCGGTGGGCGCCTTTGGCCGTGACAATATGGATCTTATCTTTGTCTCCTTCCCCTTCTTTGTTGTCTTCAAAATAGATGGTATTGCCGTTTTTGGTCACAATCTTTTTATATTGATTGTCTTCGTCTGCCGATGTTCTCAGGATCTGGTCGTTGTCTTTGGGGATACATCCGATCACATAGGGTTTCTCAATATTGCCCTGTTCAAATGCCAAGAGTACCTGGTCTCCCGCCTCTGGCAGAAAATAATGTCCCCACTTGGAGCCGCTTGATGGCATGGCAACTCTGGCCCACTGCAGTTCGTTGGCATTTTGGTCTCTCACAGGCACTGCGACACATACCCGTCCCGGCATATCTTTATCATAATTTTTCACAATCTGACCGATCACCACCCCAAAGATGCGGTTGTCTCCGGTCTCAGTCTTCATCACCTGTTTTTCTGCAATATCATCAATGACGTCAAACAGTCCCATGCCCTTACACTCCTTCTGTCTCCATACTGGCCGTCTTTCCGGTCACTTTGGTGATATATCCTCTGTCATCCATAATGTGCCGCACCGTCACCAAATAAAAGGTATTGGATACCGCACTTCCCAAGCCTTTGATCTTTAAAAATCTGCCCGGCGTCAGCTCCGGGAGTCCGATAAACTCTGCTTCTAACGTGCCTAAGCGATACGAGATATCCTCTGCCAGATATTCGGCTCTGTCCTCTGCTTCTTCTTTGGAAGTAATTGTGGGGTCAATATATACTTTTTGTGAATTTTTTATCAAAGGTTTGGCTTTGTTGCCCATGGAGAGCTTGTTTTTCATCTTTTTTTTGGAAGAGATCAGCTTGGATTTTCCCACATCCATCCCTCTTACTTCCACCTGCTCTACCATGCCGGTGACATCGTATCCCACTTCGTAGCTATGAAGGCCGTCTCCTGGTGCGGCTTCCATCAGAAGTTCTTTGTTATGTTTGGCTTTTCTAAAATACACCACACCGCCGATGGAGAAAAATTCATAGTTAAATTTTTTGGCTGCCTTTACCACAAATTCATAGTCGCTCTCACAGACCATCTCAATCGTCTTGTCACTGGCCTTTTCTTCCCCTCCGGCACTCCCCCTCTGAGTCTTATCCGGGGTATCAGTGATCTGGATACTGGTGATCACTTCATTGGACTGCAGCCGCGTATAGGCGGTCTTACTCAGGATCTCTTTGACGGCATCGGAAAAACTGGTTGCTTTTAACTGCCTGGAATAATTGCCTGCCATCATAATCCCTTTCACATCCATCGCGGTCAGTTCCACTCCTGGTATCTCTTCCTGGCGAAAGACAAAGTTGACTCTGGCGATAAAGCCGCGGAATATCTCTCGAACATATGTTCCATATCCCATACTGATCACTACACAGGAACCCATGCAGATGTATTTTTTCAGATCTTCAAAGTTAAATTCGCAGGTGATACGATTGTAGCAGTTATAGATCCAAAAGGTGGCCAGAGCCGCCTCAAAACCGCTGGTCATCTCCACTTCCACATCAGAGATCTGAAGTCCGGCTTTATTTTTGGAAAAATCCTTGCCGCCTACCTGTACATGAAGAATGGGATGGGCAAAATTCCCATATTTTTTTTTCAGTGCCTGATAGTCAAATGCCGCCATACTCCCTTACACTTTCCTAGAGATTGATGTTGAACAGGTTTCCTGCCTTCTGAGCTGCCTTTACATAGCTTTGATTCCCACCCTCGAAGGCGTCTTCATAATATTCCTGCCAGATGCCCATATCGCCTGGAGCCACTTCTTCATCGGCGCAGACTAGGGACAGCCGCACGATGGCCCGGATGGGTTCTCCTTGTACATTGAACATGGTATACTGGGCCGAGACCTTGCTTAACACGCCGTCATACTGCATCGCGCCCCAGCAAAATGAGATCTTACGGGTACAGTCCGAGCGAAGTGCAGCCACAAATCCTTCCACTTCTGCCTGTACAGAAGTCTTTTTCTTCCCTGTGGCTGTGCGTACGCTTTTTACCGCGCCCTGCGCCATAGAAGCCACGGAAGTATTTACTTTGTCAGACATAAAGGCGTCCGGCGGATCTACCTCGTCAAAGATCAGTTTTACATGCAGCATAATGCGCACCGAAGCCGCTGTAAAGGTGATCCCTTTTCCGTCATTTCTTGAATAATCCGTCTTGGCCACCTGCCCTCCGCCATATCCTGAAAGGGTCAGATCGCTTGGGTTAAACTGGACGGTAAAATATTTTTTTGCTGTGCCCAAAGGTATCGTTGGAAGAGACAGTCTCTCGCCTAACAAGGAAGAACCGCCCATCGAGACTGGCTTTTCCACTTTCAGTTCTGTCTCTCTCTCATCTGTGATCTCAATCACAGCCTTTTCAATATTTCCAGAAACATGCGCTGCGCCTTGTTTGATCCATGAGCTTACATCCATCCTGATCTTTCTCCTTCTACAGACTGATATTCAAAAAATGATTCTGTATCACTTGTTTTGCTTTATCACGGGCGGTACTGGCATAGCTTTCTTTAAAAGCCCGGTCAAAGGACTCCTCCCAATATCGTCTGTCATACTCATACTTTGATTCATCTCCCTGACAGATGGACAGCTCTGCCACTCCCCGGATGGGATTGCCGTCTTTGTTGAACATGGTATAGCGGTTGTTGATGCTGACAAGCTCTCCGCGAAAGCACATCCTGGCCCAGTAGAAGATCACCTGTCTGGTCGCGTCCTGCGTGAGCAAAGACATCAGCCCGTCTAACTGCGCCTGTACGGAATATCCGCCCTTTTTTTTCTGCACCACATCTGCGGTGGCAGAGATGGCATTTCCGGCTGTCAGAGCTGTATTTTCCAGCATAAATGCATCTCTTGGATTCATATCGTCAAAGACCAACTGAAAGCTCATCGTAGTAGATACCGGATGTATGATCTGTATTAACTGATTGTTGGATTCATTTCCTAAATTTCCGCCTGAATACTGTACTTGTTTGCCCGCCTGGGTATCGAGATAGATGGAATTGGGATTATACTGCACTTCTAAAGCCAAATAGCCGCTTCCTGCCATCACGCCGTTTTTCCCGGTCAGAGAGCGATAACTCTGACTCCCGATCCGCTGGTTGACCATCCGCCCGTTTAAGACCTCGTCTGTACTTTTTAACAGATTTTTCTGTAGTTCTTTTGCTTTTTGCGCCGTGGTCTGAAGATCATCCATGGAGGAGATCTGTGACAGATCCCTGACACATAAGATGGCTTTGGGAAGGTTTCCCGTCAGGCTGTCCACCATATTTTGCACCATCGTATTCATCGTCTAATATCCCCTTCGCTTTTTCTCATTTTGCAGCCGCTTTTCTAATTTGTTGTAGATCTGATCGGAGAGCGCACCGATCTGTCGTCTGACTCCCTGCTGGATCAACTCGGTAAGATCCTCTGTCTCTTTTTCTAAGATCTGATGGGTCTGCTGATGGACTGCGGTCTTAATCACCTGGTGGTCCTGCGTCTCTTCTCTTGTTATCTCAGTAGTCTTTTTCCCGATTTGGTTCTGTTGGGTCAGATATTGGAGCAATTCCTCACTGATCTGGCTCTCTGTGGATCTGTGCACCATAGAGATGGGCGGATGCGATAAGGTCCTGCCCGGATCCGGTGGCTCTAAAACCTCTTTAGAAGCGGACTCCTGCCATTTTTCCAGCACTTCGTGGGAGGTCTTTTGCATCTCTTTTACGCTCTCTATCTCGGTCTGCTGCAGAGGGCTTTGTCTGGCTTCTGCCTGACGGATATCGTATACCAGACGTGCGGTGTCGTCTTTTAAGGTGCTGCCCTCTTCTCCCAAAGAGCCGGGACTGCTTAGATATTGTTCTAAGCGCTGATAGAGCCTTCTGGTCTGCTCCGGCAGAAGCTGTATCATCTGTTCTGTCTTACTTTGCTTTAGAAGTTCTGCTTCTGCCTGTTCTTTTTGGTATTCTCTAATAAGGCCTTCTGGGTCTTTTAAGGCCCTTAGGCTGTCCTTTTTCATATCTCTTGCAACAGCAGGTCTTTTTTTCTGTGCCCTCTGCTGCTCTTTTAATAATTGTTGATAAGCGTTGTAATTGGCGATATTCTGCTGGTTGATCTGCAGTAGCTGCTGCCTGAGTGTCTCTTCTTCCGCTCTAGGATGCTCGAAATGAGACTTTGTCTCCTCTTCCTGTTCGTCTCTGTCCCGATGTATGTCCTGTACAGACAGAACATTTGTCTGTTGTTCGATCAGATGTTGCTGTTGTTCTGTCCAGGATCCCTGCTTAAGTTGCTGCATCTCATAGAGAAACTGTGGGGAGAGAAGTTCTGCTTTTGGCTCCTGCCCTTCTTGGCGGTCTGCTGCCCGTTTCTCTTCTGGAGCGATGGCCTGTTCTTCTTGTTCCTGCCATTTTAAAAATATCGTTCGAGCCGCCTGTGCCGCTTTTGCTTCCTTTGTCTCTGGCAATGGCGGGATCTCTAAAGAGGCATACGGGACTTCTGTCTCTTCCAAAACTCTTGGGGGCTTTGGGGAGCGCATCTGCAAAAGCTCCTGTTGGGTCGTCTGGATAGTTGTCAGATACTGCTCCATCATCTGATCAAAATACTTCTCTCCCTCTTCTACCCACAGCAGATAGGCTTCGGCTGTAGTATCGTAGATCTGATCTCCCCCGGTAAACGTGTGCTGCATCTCTATCTGTACCGGGGATTCTTTTGCGGATCTTGGTTGTCCGGCAGGCTGCATCTGTCCTGATGCCGATGTCTGTTCGATCACTTGCCCGAAAACTTCTGCCTGTTCTTGGATGCGCTTGGAAATAGATTTTTGTTCATTATCTGAACTTTTGTTTTTTTCTGATTCTATGGATGGATTGACATCATATGTGGCAGATCCTTTTCTGTCTTTTGGTGAGTCTGTCTCTATTTTTATATCCTGGTATGCGCCTGGTATCTCTATGGTCTGTATCTGACTCTCTTCTGTCCGGTAGTAAAGATCTGCCTGTTCCTTATCATGATTCCAGATCTTAAAGATCTCTGTGCCATAACGCTCCTGTATGGCAGAAAACCGCTCTTCAGACTCCCATCCGGCCATCAAAAGCTGTTGTACGGCTGTGATCTCCTGCATTTGCATCTTCTGCTGTATCTGCATATACAGATTGCTTTCTTTTTGTCTGTGGATCTGCGACGCATAACTGGTCTGCAGGCGGTACAATGTATTTTCTGCGATTCGATACAGCGCATGTTCCATGGAGAGCCAGGTGTTCAACTGATATTGCTGCTTTTCAAAATGGCTTATGTAGAGGCGATCGACGAGGTTTAACAGAACCGCGGAAGTGATCTGACGAGATACTGCCTCTTCCACATGTTCCTCTTCTCTTGGTTCAGTCATCTCATAATAATTTTCATGCAGATAGCTAAGCGGAAGCTGTTTTCCTTGTATCTCATTTTTCAGTTCATGTAAAAGCATCTGAACTGCCACCTGTTTTTGTTCCGCGATCTGAAGCTCTGCCTGCGTGAAAGAGACATTGCTGTAATGATGACTGGAGTAAAAATTGTGCAGGATCTGGTAGATTGCCCCGGTCTTCAGCCGATAATTGATCTCTTCGTGGAGGTAATAGGAGTCTTTTTGTACGGTCTGTGTCTCAGTCTTGCTTTTTTCCCTTTTTTCCTGATAGTTTTGAACCATCTTGGTCAATTCTTCCAAGTGATTCCAGTAGAGACTGATCAGATGCTCCGTAGTCTGTGTCTCCTGTTTTAAATAAGAAACTTGTTTCATAAATTGCTGTACATCTTTTATGCCCAATTTTGTTAAGATGTCTGTAATATAGACTCGATCCTGATAAGTCAGATGAGCCTCTTCCATAATGGCAATCCGATTGAGGAGATTATTAATGATCGTCAGTTTGTTTTCCTGGCTGTTCTGTATCTGCATCTGCTGCACCACATGAGTCATACCGCCCTCCCCCAGATAGATCTCCGGCGGCATCGTCATCACATGCAGCAAGTCCTCCTGGTCGATGCCGGAACCGATCACTCCATAATTTCCCATAATTCTATGATAAAATGCTTCGTGGGAGGGGACGATGGATGGTCTGCATGTCAATTCCAATGGCGCTTTTATCGTCAGCATCTGATCTCCTCCTTTTTGGCATCCTTACTCTTCTTTGTTATTATTTTCACGAATTTTGGCCAGATAGGTCGCAGTATCCACCGCACTGCGCGTAGGAAGCCACCGCTTGGCCAGGCTTTCCATCTTGGGTTTACGGATCTCACTGGTTGCATAGATACTGTCTGTGGTTCTTCCATTTGCTCCCATAAACGCCGGCTTTGCCTGTTCTTCTCCTGGCTTTTCCTGGTTGCTCTCTTTTACAAAGGTCCATTTCTGCGCCTTTTTCTCCATCTCCGGCTTTCGAACCTCTTTTTTTACATAGGGATTGTCTGTCGCGCTTCCATTGACGCCTAAGAAATCCAGCGTAGTATCCTGCGGCTTGTTGGTCTGTCCTTTTCCTCCGTTATACTCTCTGGCACTGTCGCCATTTTTAAACATCCATTTGACCGCTTCATCTTTCGCATCTTCTAACGACTGCTCCTGCCCCGGATGTCTGGCTGACAGATGACCATTTCCTTCTTTTTTAGTGCCGTCAAAGCGCCACGGCTCCTCCATCAGAAAACTTCCTGCCACATCATCGATACATACCATCTCCCGGTAAGCGATGGTGGTAGTCTCGACTAAAAGCCCGCTCTTTTCGGCATTTAACTCTCCATACTCTTTGGACATCACTGTACAACCGGTAAAGACATACATACGGATCGGGAGAAAATCTCCATAGATGCGGTAGCGGTTAACAAGCAGGATCACGGGCAGCACCAGATCTGTCCCATTGGCTAAAGGGTCGAGAATGTCCGTCCCTACATAGCGCTCCACCTGGAACGTAAAAGGCTTGGAGATGGGTTTTCTTCTCATATGGACGTAGTCATTGAGTCCGCCCTCCTGGATCAGCTCATATTCATTTTCTTTTTGAAATACATGGACGGACTTACACGGAAGGTCATAGATCCCCTCCACCCGAAGCATAAAATTAAAATTCACTGCCGGATTGTTGCCATAGTTGCGAACCAGAATATTTCCGGAATCCGCCTGCGTCACTGCCATCTTCCATCTACCTCTCTGTCTAACGTGTTGCCTTCATATCGAGAATACTTTTTTCTTTGGGTTTTTGATCGGGGGTCAAACTCTGATTGATCGTCGAAATCTCACTGCACCATCTGCGGCGGTCCTTGTGCTCCATCATAAGGACCTCCTCACTGCTCCAGTGAAAATAGTATGAGATAAACGACATCTCCCGGTAGAGTTCCTCCTCTGGATACAGTGTTATCCCCCTGTTGTAAAATTTAACGGCACCTGAAATACCTTTCCGCAGTCCGGACAGACAGCCTCCATCACCGGCGGCTCGATATCATTGATCCTCTGGTACATATCCTGTAAAAACGCCAGATCTGCTGTGAATAAACGTTCAATTAGATTGGCCGATACCATCTCCACACCTTCTAACTCTGTCACCACTTTGCCTAGGATGACGATTGTCAGGTATGAAGGATTGCTGAGTACTCTGGGATCTCTGGTCGCGCTGATCTCATCTCCTGCGGTCGCCAAGCGCATCTTCCCTTTGCGGTGAAGCGCCCCAGTGCTGTCTAAATACCCCTTTGGGAGGGTAAATTCATATACAGTCTCCATTGGTCGTTTCCTTTCTGCCTGTGAAAGTCTCTGCTGCTTTTTGACGGCAGCAGAGTCTTATGTGAATCGAACTTTAGTTTGGAATCACCAGTTCTTCATAGGCGATTTCCACACTCTCGATTGCCACATCGCTGGTCTTGGCATCCAAATCCGGCGCATTATATTTCGTCACCCAGGCATTGGTCAGGATCCATACCCTTGTCCCTGTCACCGCAGTCTCCAGGGTCTGCGGGGAGCCTCCGTTGATATCGATCATCTCAATCTGTACATTATTTCTGGGGATCTCTCCTCTGACCTCGCTGACACACTCCTGTATCCAGGTCTTAAAGGCGCTGTCCAAAGTATAGCCCATCTTCAGTGTCACATTGCCATGTTTGACCAGTCCTGGAATCTTGACAGGGGCTAAACTGTTGGCGTTACCCTGGCGAAACTCAATCACATCCACCGTCGCTTCCACGCCTGTCACCTCACTAAACGCTGCGGTTCCGGATACACCGTCCACCGTCACGATGAAGTTCATCTTTGTTAAGGGATAGGCAAGCCCCTTACTATTTTCATATGTTGCCATATCATGAGTCCTCCTATTTGAGTTCCGCATCTCCCCCTGCAATGCCCCTCATCTGGAAGGATGTTTGCCCGCTGCGCGTTCAAACTTCCTTCCGGGCATTTCCGGGGCAGATGCTGTTTTGAGTTCCGCATCTCCCCCTGCAATGCCCCTCATCTGGAAGGATGTTTGCCCGCTGCGCGTTCAAACTTCCTTCCGGGCATTTCCGGGGCAGATGCTGTTGAATTGTTTTTGTATTCTTTCAAATTATCATTTCAAACTTTTTACTTATGCCTCTGTGCTCTCTCCGCTGCTGGCTTCTGCGGTGTGTTGAGTGACGCGGAAGATTACGAACTCTGCGGGGCGGGAGGGTGCGATGCCGATGTTGCAGATCAGGCGGCCGTTCATGATGTCGTCTCTGGTCATGGTGGAGGAGCCAATCTCTACAAAATAGCCTTCGCTTGGTGAGGAGCCTGCTAACATGCCGGTTCGCCACATGCTGTCTAAGAAGGAAGAGATGGTCAGGCTGACACGCTGCCAGAGAGCAGTATCGTTGGGTTCAAATACTACCCAGTTGGTGTTGGCTTTGATGCTTTCTTCTACATAGATAAAAAGTCTTCGGACATTGACATATTTAAAGGCACTGTTGCTGCTAGTAGTCCTTGCGCCCCATACCCGGATGCCCTGGCCTGGGATGGCGCGGATCAGATTCACGCCTTCTGGATTTAAGATGTCCTGTTCGGCTTTGGTATAGTTTACTTTCAAGCCTGTGCAGAATACAATCTCGTTGGCAGGCGCTTTGTGCACGCCGCGGTTGATATCCGTTCGGGAATAGATGCCTAACACTGCCCCCGATGGCGGGATGTAATCGCTCTTGTTGGAGGAGCGGTCAAAGACCTGGATCCAGGGATGGTACATCGCGCCATAGCTGGAATCGATGATGCCGCGGTATTCGATCAGGTCTTTGGTCTTGTACATGTCGCCTGGCATGTCAAAGACGGCAATCCGACTCTTTAGTCTCTCACAGTGGGCGATCAACGATACGATCACTTCCGGGTCTGTGATGCCGGGTATCGCCATCATGCTGACGGTGCTGTTTTCTAAAAAGGACTGGATGCCTGTGCGTTTGCCGGGACCTGCGTCCACACCGATAAAGGTCGATGGTTTTACTTTGCTCATGGTGCCGTCAAAGCCGCCTTCCAGACATAAGATGCCGCTTGGGTTGCCTTCGCCAAAGATGTCTTCCACAGGATTGCCGATCTTCTCAGGCTGTGCCACCTTGACTTTTACCAGTTCGCTCCCTGAGAGCCTGGAACCGATATAGTTGGGAGAAGAAGGGTTAAAGCTTAATTCACTGTAATTTTCCACTTCGTCGTTATAGCGGATACTGACATCGATGGTCAGAAGATACAGCACCGTCTTGGGGATGATGCCGGTGTCTATAACTTCTTCTTTGAAAGGTTCCTCAAAAGTGATACTGTTGTCATAGATCGTGGCGATACGGTTGTATTCGCCGTTTACCACCACCAGATCTCCTTCCCGGAAACCGTCGGTCGTCTTGGCGAGGTAGCCTGCGCCGGACTGGGCGATTAGCTGCATCTTCCGCTTGGTAACGGTTGCCATGGATACCTGGATGCGGTTGCCCCATTTGCCCTCATTGGCAGCTTCCATGGACAGGATGCCCAACTCTTTTTTGGCTGCCTTGGCATCGGGAGCGGTGACACGGGATACATAACATCTGGTGCCTCCGTTGATAAAGAATTGTTCCACGCTGTTGGCCAGATAACGATATTCCCCGTAGGTAAACTGGCTTAAAAATCCGCCAAACTGCCTGGTAAAGCTTTTAAAACTAGTCACTAAAGAGGGTGCTCCGACCGTTGGTCCCTTCTCCGCAAAACCGATAAAACCGGCTGTGCTCGTTCCAACACCCTCGATACTGCGCGGAGAATTGTCATATTCCTCCACGTATACTCCTGGTGTAAAATATTCTGGCATATTTTTCTATCTCCTATTTAAAGTTCCGCTCCTGCCCTTCTCGTGCCCCTTCATCTGGAAGCACTTTTTGACGCCTTCTGCTTCCAAAAGTCCTTCCGGGCACGATCCGGGCTTACGCTGATTTAAGTTCCGCTCCTGCCCTTCTCGT